>SKWP01000009.1 GCA_007128865.1 Paracoccaceae bacterium | reverse complement strand
TGAAAGCCGATGACGGCGCACACCACCGCGCGCGCGGCCTCTGCCGGACAGGAGGCCAAGGTGGCGGCGTCGATGGCAGCGTGTGCCTCGTCGCGCAGACCGGGCAGCGCCAGCGCGCTCAGCAGCGCGACCTTCGACGGAAACCAGTAGATCACCGCCTGCTTGGTCACCCCCAGCCGCGCCGCGACGGCATCGAAGGTGACCGCCTCCAGCCCGCCCGCCCCGAACAGGGCTGCGGCCGCGTCCAGAATCTGCTGCCGGGTGTCGCCGGTCCTGGGGGTGGGCATCGGAAACCTGTTGTCTGCTTACCAATGGTAAGCTATACCATTTACCAACGGTAAGCAAGCACCGGCGAGGCCGCCATGGAACCGATCCGCGTTTTCACCTTCGCACCCGGCTGGGGCCTGCCCACCGTCGGCCCCTTCGCGCTGAAGCTTCTGGCCTGGCTCGATCACCACGCCATCCCCTACAGCCAGCAGATCGAGAACCGGTCGGATCGTGGCCCGATGGGCAAGAGTCCCTGGATCGAACAGGGCGGCCGGCGCATGGGCGACAGCGACGCGATCATCCGCCATCTGGCCGCACAGCACGGTCTGCCGGACCCGATGCGCTGCGACACCCCCGCACAGGCCGCCAACCTGGGCCTGCGCATCGCCTTCGAGGAGCGGTTTCACCAGATCCTAGAATGGGAGCTTTTCGTGCACCCCGAGGGCCGGCGCGAAATGCGGGCGATGATCTGCGCCCAGACACCGCCGCTGGTCGGCCCGCTCATCTTTGCCTCGATGGCCCGACACTTCCGCCGCCAGTTGCACGCGCGCGGCATCGGTCGGATGCCCCCCGCGCGCATCGCACAGGAAGGGCGCGGGCTGCTTGATGCCCTCGCGCTGCGCCTGACGGATGGGGGCGGATGGCTCGACCCCGACGGGCCGGGGCTGACGGATTTCGCGGTCTGGGGACAGGTGGCGCAGATGCTGTGCTGGCCCATGCAAACCCCCGTGGCCGACCATGCCAAGGCCATGCCGAAGCTTCGCGCCTGGCACGAGCGGATGCCGAAGCTGAACCTCGACCATCCACCGAGTCGCGCAACAGCTTCGCCCTAGGTCGCAGGTTTCCCCGGCCAGAAGTCATTGATTTGAATGTAATGGACGTTTGGTTCGGCTCCCTGCCCAGGGGCAAGCGACTGGAGTCCAATCGGATGATTTCATCCGTTATCCTGGCGCGCCTTCCATTTGTTCAGCAACCCATCGGGTCAGTCGGTTGATGCCATGTCGGGCGAGGTCGAGTTCACTGCTCATTTGCAGATAGCCGTGGACAACCCCCTCATCGAGGTCCAGCGCATCGCTTCTCCCGATATCCGAGAGGCGTTGGTGCAGCATGAGGCTGTCCGACAACAGGGGATCCAGTCCGGCAGCGTTGATGTAAAGCGGTGGAAGTGTCGCAAGGCGCGCGGCATCGGCCAGAAGCGGCACCGCATTCGGCCCCTGGCACTGGTTGTCCCCACCCAGATAGAATGACCAGAATTCGATCATCCGCTGCCGCGTCAGCCCGTAACCTGTATCGAAGGCCGTGTATGAGGGTGACTCGAAATCCGTGCCGAATGCTCCGTAACACAGGGCGGCTGCCGTTATCTGTCGTGCAAGGTCCGCTCTGGCAAGCAGTGCCGACAGGGCAAGCGTTGCTCCGGCGCTGTCCCCGATCAGAAAGCATGGCCCGGCTTCGATTTCTGCGGCCCTCCCGATGTCTGCGCGATGTTCGAGCACTGAAATCACATCCTCCTGCGCAGCGGGAAACGGGTGCTCGGGGGCCAGCCGATAGTCGACCGATACAACGGGCAGCCCTGCGCCCTCCGCGATCAGTGCCGCAAACCGCGCATGGGTCGCAGGAGATCCGAAGACGAAGCCGCCGCCGTGCACGAAGACAATCGTGCCGGGGGATGGGCTGGCGGGTTCAAGGATGCTGAGCGGGATGTCTCTGCCCCGGGTCGCAAGGGCCGTCTGACGGACCGACACAGTCTTGGGCATCGGAACATTCCAGCGCTGATTGCGCCCGACGAAATCGGCGCGGGCCTTCGTCATGTCCTGGGGATCGATGACAGCAGGCTGCTGGTTTTCCGCTTCAAGCCTGTCAAGGATGCGTGCCATCTCAGGGTGTGGCGTCTTGCTGAAGATATGCGCGGCTGATTGCATTTCCGGGCCGTTCCGCAATGGCTGCTATCGTGCAAGGCGGTATCGCCCCCCTCAATAGGCGGGCTTGACCGGGAACCAGCCCGGCCTTGCCGGGTCAAGGTATGCCCCCTGGATCCGGTCGACCGCAAGCGCCTCGACCAGCGCTTCGTCAACCTCGACGCCCAGACCCGGTGCCTCGGGCACGGCAAAGCTTCCGTCCGCAAGGATGGGCGGGTCATGCGCGATATCGGCGCCAAGGTAGGTGCGCTCGGTGTCGATGGCGAGGGTCATGTTGGGGATGCTCGCAGCAAGGTGCAGATAGGCCGCCTGGCTGAGCGCCAGTTCTCCCCCCGAATGCAGCGAGACGGGGATGCCGCTGGCCTCGGCGATGGCGGCGGCCTTGAGCACCTGCCACATCCCCCCGGCCTGATGCGGATCAAGCAGCAGCACATCGGCCGCCCCGGCCGCGACGATCCGGCCCACATCGGTCAGGGTATAGGCGGTTTCATCCAGCGCGATCGGGATCGGCTGGGACTGGCGCAGCAAGACATGGCCGGAGATGTCGGACATCTCCAGCGGCTGCTCGACATAGGCCGGGCGCAGCGGCGCCAGCCGCGACAGTTGCGCGCGCGCGATGCCGGGCGTCCAGGCGCCGTTGACGTCCAGCCGCAGCGGGCGCGCGCCGATCAGCTTGCGCGCGGTCTCGGCCAGCGCCAGGTCGCTATCGGCATCGAAGCCGATCTTGACCTTGAAGGTCTCGAACCCCGCATCCAGTAATCCGCCAATGGCCGGCGCCAGCCGCGCAGGGTCGGCGTGGAATACGTATGCAGACGCGGCCACCCGGTCGCGCCATCGCCCGCCCCACAGCCGCCACAGCGGCTGGCCGCAGGCCTTGCCGAAGGCATCCCACATCGCCATTTCCAACGCCGCGATGGCAAAGACCGCCGCGCGCTGGTGGTGATAGTATCCCGCCCCCAGCACATGCCGGTGCAGGCGCTCCACATCGCTTATCTCATGGCCGATGGCGATCTCCGCGACATCCGCCATCACGGCCGGGGTCGAGGGGATCAGGCACTGCGCCTCGCCCCAGCCGGTGATCCCGCCATCGGTATCGATGCGCACGATCAGCCGCGTCGTCCCGCTGCGCTTGCCTGAGCCCCACTCGATGGTTTCGCGGAAGGGCGCGCAGACCATTCCGTGCCATACCCGCTGAATTCGCATCTGGTCACCGTTGACTTGGAACTTAGTTTCAAATTACATCGGCCCGAGCGCGACGCAAGGCCGGAATCACGGTCGGACGAACGGAGGTCGGATGCGGCACAGCCCGGAAACGGACACCGACGACGCCACAGGCGGGGCGGCGCAACCGGGGATGCAGGCGCTGGTGCGCGGGCTGGCGGTGGTCGACGTGATCGCCTCGTCGGTGCGCCCGCCCCGGTTCTCCACCCTGCTGGCGGTAACGGGACTGACCAAGGCGACACTGCACCGCATCCTGCAGACGCTGGTGGACGAACGCTATGTCCGCCTCGACCCGCGCGACCAGAGCTATCGGCTGGGCGCCCGCCCGTTCGAGCTGGCGCACCGGGTCTGGGACCAGTTCGACCTGCGCGGCGCGGCCGAGCCCGAGATGGTGCGCCTGCGCGACATGACCCAGGAGACGGTGCGGCTGGGCATTCTCGACGCCGGCGAGGTCCTTTACATCGACCAGCGCGAGGCGCTGCGCCCGGTGCGCATCGCCAACGGCGTGGGCAGCCGCGCGGCGATCCATGCCTCGGCGCTGGGCAAGGCGATCGTGTCGCATCTGGCCCCCGACGAGCGCCGCGCGCTGGTGGAGGCCGGCAACCTCACCGCCTTCACCGACCGGACCATCACCCATGGCGGCGATCTGGACCAGCAGCTCAACATAATCAAGGCGCGCGGCTACGCCGTCTCGATCGAGGAACAGCACGAGGGGGTCAGCGCGGTCGCTGCCCCGATCCTGGACCATCGCGCGCAGCCGCTGGGCGCGATCGGGGTGATCGGGCCGTCGTTCCGGCTGTCGGAAGAGTCCCTGCACGCGCTGGGCCGCGAGGTGATGGAGGCCGCGCGTCGCATCGCCGGCAATGTGGGCGAGGTGGCCATGTCGATCAACGCAAACCCGCGCCCGATGGCGCTGGGCGGCACTGCGGTGCGCTGCGTCATCCCGGGTCAGGACTTTCTGGGCGAAGGGCCGCACTGGGACGCGGCCAACGGCCGGTTGCACTGGGTCGATATCCTTGCACCCGCGCTGATCACCGGCGACCCCACCACGGGCGAGCGGCAGGCGACGGCGATGCCGGAACTGGTCGGCGCGGTGATCCCGCGCCGGGTGGGCGGCATGATCTGCGCCACCGAATCCGGCATCAGGATCGTCGCGCCCGACGGATCGCTGCGACCGTTTTCGCCGGTTGAGGAGGACCTGCCCGGCAACCGGCTGAACGACGCGAAATGCGACAGCCGGGGGCGGCTTTGGGTCGGCTCGCTGTCCATCGACACCACGCCGGGCAAGGGCGCGCTGTGGCGTGTCGATCCCGACGGCAGCGCGCGGATGATGGACAGCGGCTTTCACATCTCGAACGGGATCGGCTGGTCGCCCGACGACCGGCTGATGTACTTCACCGACAGCGGCGCGCGCACGATCTGGGTCTATGACTTCGACGCCGCGCGCGGCGAGGTCGCAAACCGCCGCGTCTTTGCCCGTATCGACAGCGCCACCGGGGTGCCCGACGGGCTGGCCGTCGATGCCGATGGCGGCGTGTGGTCAGCGATCTGGGACGGCTGGAACATCACCCGCTTCCTGCCCGATGGCAGCATCGACCGGACGGTCAGCCTGCCGGTGCCGCGCCCGACCTCGGTCGCCTTCGGCGGGCCGGAACTGGATACACTGTTCATCACCACCGCGCGCATCCGGCTGTCGGCGGCCCTGCTGTCCGAGGCGCCGCTGTCAGGCAGTGTGCTGGCCTTCGCACCGGGCGTGCGCGGGCAGCCCGTCTCGGCCTTTGACGGCTAAGGAGGGGGAGAGGACCATGACGGCGCTTGAAATCCGGGGCCTGTGCAAGCGCTATGGCGCGCATGACGTGCTCAGCGACATCGACCTGTCGATCGTATCGGGCGAATTCACCGTCTTTGTCGGGCCGTCGGGCTGCGGGAAATCCACGCTGCTGCGCATGATCTGCGGGCTGGACGAGGTGTCGGCCGGGGTGATCGCCATCGACGGCGAGAACGTGAACGACGTACCCGCCGCCAAGCGCGGCATCGCGATGGTGTTCCAGTCCTATGCACTTTACCCGCACATGACCGTGGCGCAGAACATGGGGTATGCGTTGCGGCTGGCCGGTGCCGACAAGGCCGAAATCGCGCGGCGCGTGGCGACGGCGGCCGGGATCCTGAAGATCTCGGACTTTCTGGATCGCAAGCCCCGGCAGCTTTCCGGCGGACAGCGTCAGCGCGTGGCCATCGGCCGCGCCATCGTCCGCGAGCCGAAGGTGTTCCTGTTCGACGAGCCGCTGTCGAACCTCGATGCCGCGCTGCGCGTGGACATGCGCATGGAGTTTGCCCGGCTCAAGGCGCGGCTGGGCACCACCATGATCTATGTCACCCATGATCAGGTCGAGGCGATGACGCTGGCCGACAAGATCGTGGTGATGAATGCCGGCCGGATCGAACAGGTCGGCACGCCGCTGGACCTGTACGACCGCCCCGTCAACCGCTTCGTGGCCGGGTTCATCGGCTCGCCGAAGATGAATTTCCTGCCGGTGCAGGGGGTGCGGGGCGGTGCGGCCACGGTGCCGGGCGGCCAGCTTGGGATTGCGGGCGCGCCACCGGGGCTGGCCGAGATCGGCGTGCGGCCCGAACATGTGGTCCTTGACCCCGATGGCCCGCTGCGGGGCCGGACCATCGCGGTGGAGCATCTGGGCAGCGACACCTTCGCCTATGTGGACCTCGCCGGCGACGAACGGCCGGTGGTGGCGCGGCTGGCCGACGGGCGCTCGGTCATGCCGGGGCAGACGGTTGCGCTGCATCCGGACCCGGCCCGGCTGCACCTGTTTGACGCCGGCGGCCGCACCCTGCGGCACGCGCCCGCCGAAACAGCCGGCGCGGCATGAGCGCGGAACACCCCGAGCTGCAGCCCGTGAAGATCGCCGCGGCGCGCTATCCCAGCCTGTCGGGCGTGCCGGTGCTGATTACCGGCGGCGGGTCGGGCATCGGGGCGCATCTGGTCGCGGCCTTTTGCGAACAGGGCGCGCGGGTGGCGTTTGTCGACCGCGACGCCGACAGCGCCGCCGCGGCGGAGCAGGCCGCGGCCCAGCACGGGCCGCGCCCGCGTTTCGAGGTGGTGGACCTGACCGACATCGCCGCCGCGCAGGCGGCAATTGCGCGGCTGGCCGATGCGCTGGGCCCGTTCCGGGTGCTGGTCAACAACGCCGGCAACGACGACCGCCTTGCCGCCGATCAGGTCACGCCGGAGTACTGGGACGAGCGGATGGCCGTGAACCTGCGCCATCAGTTCTTCTGCGCGCAGGCGGTCATTCCGGGCATGGCGGCGGCGGGCGGCGGATCGATCATCAACATGGGGTCGAACAGCTGGATGCAGGGCGCGCCGGGCCTGATCTGCTATACCACCGCCAAATCCGCCATCGAGGGGCTGACCCGGTCACTGGCGCGCGAGGTCGGCGACCGGCGCATCCGTGTCAATTCCATCGTGCCGGGCTGGATCCTGACCGAACGGCAGGTCAGCCGCGCCAGGCGCATCTATCCCGACAAGTTCCGGCAATACCTCGACCGGCAGTGCCTCAAGGAATTCCTGCTGCCGCCGGATGTGGCGCGGATGGCCCTTTGGCTGGCCGCCGAGGATTCGCGCATGGTGACGGGGCAGCGTTTCATCATCGACGGCGGCGTAGTTTGAAACCGCGTTCCAAACCTGTTGACAGCCGCCAGTCACGCGCATAGCGTTTTGAAACCGAGTTCCAATGTTCTCGAATCCGGGGGGAGACATGAAGAAAACACTGCGCAACGCGGCCGCAGCGGCTGCGATCATGGCCGGCGGCATGGCCCAGGCCGACGTCACATTCATGAACTGGGTCTATACCGAGGAAACCGGTCGGCCGATCATCCAGTCGATGATCGACAGCTTTGCCGAAAGCACCGGCATCAGCGTGGTCCCGCAGGGCTATGCCTGGGGCGAGATGACGCGCAACTACATCCTGCGCTCGCGCTCGAACAACCTTCCCGATGTCGGGCAGGTGCAGGGGCGGCTGTTGCCGATCCTCAAGGACCTGCCAGGGCTGGTCGACTTCAACACGCTGTATTCGCGCGACGAGTTGGAGGCGCGCTTTGCCCCTGCCCTGCTGGCAATGGGCGAGGTTGATGGCCGGCAGATCGCGCTGCCATGGATCGGCGGCACCGTCGGCTGGGTCGCCAACCAGGAGGTGCTGGAGGCCGCCGGTGTGACCGAGATGCCGACCACCATCGATGAATTCCGCGATGCGCTGGTGATGGTGCGCGACAACGTGCCCAATTCGGTGCCCTTTGGTCTGGCGACGCAGAACGCCAATTCGATCGTGCTGGACTACATGATCCTTGTCGCCACCTTCGGCGGACGGGTGATCGATGATGACG
>SKWP01000192.1 GCA_007128865.1 Paracoccaceae bacterium | reverse complement strand
GAGACGCCGATAATCTCGAACTTCAAGGAAGGCCTGACCGTGCTGGAGTATTTCAACTCCACCCACGGCGCCCGCAAGGGTCTCGCCGACACGGCGCTGAAGACGGCGAACTCGGGCTATCTGACCCGGCGTCTGGTGGATGTGGCGCAGGACTGCATCGTGCGCTCGCGCGATTGCGGGACTGATCGCTTCATCACTGCCGAGGCCGCGGTTTCGGATGGCGAAGTGGTGGCATCGCTGGGCGAACGCCTGCTTGGCAGGGTCGCGGCCGAGGATATCCTTCGCCCCGGCACCGACGAGGTTCTGGTGGCGCGCAACGAGCTGATCGACGAACGCATGGTCGAGGCGATCGAGGCCGCCACCGTGGTCAGCGCCCGCATCCGCTCGCCGCTGGTCTGCGAGGCCGAGGAAGGCGTCTGCGCCATGTGCTATGGCCGCGATCTGGCCCGGGGCACGATGGTGAATGTCGGCGAGGCGGTGGGCATCATTGCCGCCCAGTCGATCGGCGAACCCGGCACCCAGCTGACCATGCGGACATTCCACATCGGCGGCATCGCGCAGGGCGGCAGCCAGTCCTTTGTCGAGGCCAACCAGCCGGGCCGGATTTCATTCCGCAATCCCAACCTTCTGGAAAATGTCGCGGGCGAACAGATCGTCATGGGGCGCAACATGCAGATCGTCATCATCGACGATACCGGCATCGAGCGCGCCAGCCACAAGGTCGGCTATGGCTCCAAGGTGTTTGTCACCGACGGGCAGGAAGTGGCGCGTGGTGACAAGCTGATCGAGTGGGATCCCTACACCCTGCCGATCATCGCAGAAAAGGGCGGCGTTGCGAAATACGTCGATCTGGTGTCCGGCATCTCGGTTCGTGACGAGACCGACGACGCCACCGGCATGACGCAGCGCATCGTGTCCGACTGGCGTTCGATTCCCCGTGGCGGCGACTTCAAGCCCGAAGTCATCATCATGGATCCGGCAACCGGTGATCCGGTGCGCAACGATGCCGGCAACCCGGTCACCTATCCCATGTCGGTGGATGCGGTGCTTTCGGTCGAGGATGGTGCCGAGGTGCGCCCCGGCGACGTCATCGCGCGTATTCCGCGCGAAGGCGCCAAGAACCGCGACATCACCGGCGGTCTGCCGCGGGTGGCCGAGCTGTTCGAGGCCCGCCGTCCCAAGGATCACGCGATCATCGCCGAAGTCGACGGCACCGTGCGGTTCGGAAAGGACTACAAGAACAAGCGCCGCATCACCATCGAACCGGCCGACGACACGCTCGAAACCGTGGAATACATGGTGCCGAAGGGCAAGCATATCCCCGTGCAGGAGGGCGATTTCATCCAGCGCGGCGACTATGTGATGGACGGCAACCCAGCCCCGCACGACATCCTGCGCATCCTCGGCATCGAGGCGCTGGCGAATTATCTCATCGACGAGGTGCAGGCGGTCTATCGTCTTCAGGGCGTGAAGATCAACGACAAGCACATCGAGGTGATCGTCCGCCAGATGCTGCAGAAATGGGAAATCGCGGATTCCGGCGAAACGACGCTGCTCAAGGGCGAGCATGTAGACAAGGACGAGTTCGACGAGGCAAACGACCGCGCCCTTGCCGAGGGCCGGCGTCCGGCCGAAGGCGAGCCGATCCTGCTTGGCATCACCAAGGCCAGCCTGCAGACCCGCAGCTTCATTTCGGCCGCGTCCTTCCAGGAAACGACGCGGGTGCTGACCGAGGCGGCGGTACAGGGCAAGCGCGACCGGCTGGTCGGCCTGAAGGAAAACGTCATCGTCGGGCGGCTCATTCCGGCCGGTACCGGCGGCGCGATTTCCGGCGTCCGGCGCATCGCCACCGAGCGTGACCGCAAGGTGATCGAGGCACGCCGC
This sequence comes from Paracoccaceae bacterium, assembly GCA_007128865.1. Taxonomy (GTDB): domain Bacteria; phylum Pseudomonadota; class Alphaproteobacteria; order Rhodobacterales; family Rhodobacteraceae; genus Rhodobaculum. The sequence continues at coordinate 5,975 of SKWP01000192.1, read as the reverse complement.
GCCGAGGCCGAGGCCGCAGCGGCCCTGGCCGGTCCCGATGAGGTCTTTGGCGCCAGCACCGACGAGGGCATGGGGCCTGTCGAAACGCCGGAAAGCCGCGATTTCTGATTGCCGGCCTTGCATCGAATTGCGTTGGCGCCCCCCGGAACCGGGGGGCGCTTTCATTTGCGCATACGGGCTTGCGGTCGTGACATCGGAGCAACATCGCTCCGGCTTGGGGGTGCGCAAAAGGGTTTCGATTGCAATTCCGAGATATTCCGCCGTAGCATTCGGGCAATAACAAGACGGGCAGCAGAGCAGGTTCAACCGTGGTCAAGAATGTATTGGCAGCCCGTGCGGGCTGTCTGGCGCCGCTTGTACTGGCGGCATGCTCGAATTCAGGCGTCGAGGCCAATTTCGACCGATCATCCCAGGCCACGGCGCTTACTGCCAGTGCCGATCTTTCCGCGCCCAGCAACCTGGTCGGGGTGACCGGCCAGGCCACCTATGACGGGGTGGCGCTGGTGACGCTTCCGGCGCCCGGCGCGCTGAGCTATTCGACGTCCGCGGATGCCCGGTTGGTGGCCGATTTCGACAACCAGTCGATTTCGGGCAATCTGACGAACTGGACAGACATGTTCCCGCTCACGCATGAATTGCGCGGCAGCGCGGTGATCTTCGGGGGCGCCATCGACCCGGTAGCCGGTACGTTCGACGCCAATCTGGCCGGCAATCTGGAACGCAAACCGCGGGGGGTGTACGATGCGAGCGATCCTCCGCTCAACTATGTGTTCAACGGTGCGGTTACCGGAACGTTTCATGATTCCCTCGCCGGCGATCCGCACAGCCACGTCCTGGGTACCATCAATGCACCGCTCGCGGGCCCCTTTCCCGGTGTCGTGACCGGCGGCATCGTCGCCCGGCAGTGACATCGGCCGTGGCCGTTCCCGGCCGACACGGCGCCTTCCGTTCCGGCCGGGCTTGGGGTTTCGTCGGGTCGGTCGCTGTCCTGCTACTCGTAGCGCTGGCGATGGCCGCCGACACGGCAGTGGCCGACACGTCGCTCTCCGGAACATCGCCGGCTGCGCCAGAAGTCGCGGGCAACGCTGACGCCGAGCTTTGGTGGCATAATGCCCGCCAGCATCTGCAGGCCAATCGGCCACGGGCCGCAATCCCCTATCTTGATGCCCTGCTGCGGGGCGATCCGGGCAATTCCGACTACCGCGCCGATCTGGGGTATGCGCTTTACCTTACGGGGCAGTTTGACCGTGCCCGTTACCATCTCGACCGGGTGCTGGCCGGCCCGCTGACCGATGCCCAGCGGCGGGCGGTCGAGGCGTTGATCGAGCGGATCGACCATCGCCGTGACTGGACGGTGCGCCTGGGACTTGCGGTGGTACCCGAATCCAACCCGCTGCGCCGCACGCGGGCCGAGGTGGTCTCGATCGGCGGCATGGATTTCGTGCTGGGCCCCGGCGCGCTCGAGGCATCAGGCACAGGCCTGCAACTCGGCGCCGATCTGGCCTGGGCGCCGTGGATCAATCCACGCCTGCGCGGGCGCTTCGCGCTGTCGGCCACCGGCCGGTTCTATCGCGACAGCACCCTCAACGACATCGCAACGCGCATCGAGGCGGGCGTGCTGGTGCCGGGCGACGGTGGCCGGATGACCGGCGCGGGGCTGTCGCTGCAGCATCGCCATGCGGGGGGCCGGACGCTGAACCGTGGTCCCGGTGTGTATGTCACCCATCAGCAGCGCCTGTCCCGGCAGACAAGCCTGTCGCTGCGCGGCGAATATGCGCGGCTGAGATATCCGGGCGCGCCGCTTCGGGACGGAAGCCGGAGCGGGGGCGAGGTGACCCTTTCGCATGCCGTATCGCCCCGGCTCTCCCTGCATGGCAGCGTGATTGGCTGGAGAACCAGTTCGGTCGCCGATTTCGAGACTGGGACAGAGATCGGTCTGCGGTTCGGTGGACAGTACACGCTGGAGGGCGGGCTGACCGTTGCGGCCGATGTGACGCATCTGCGCAATCATCGGGACGGGGTTGCGCCGCTGTTTGGTGTGCGCAGGCAGGACGAGCGCACGGATATCCGGCTCCGCCTCCAGCATTCCGGGCTTGCCGCCGGCGGGTTTGTGCCGGTTCTGGAACTGGTCCAGGAGCGCCAGCATTCGAACATCGGGCTATACCGGTTCACCAACCGAAGGGTTTCGATGGGGCTCTCCCGGCAGTACTAGCGACCTGACGGCCTCTGGCGTGGGCAGTTCCTGCCTGCTAGGGCGGGCAGGGGCACCCTGGCGGCGCCGACCGGAGCACACGACCATGGCCAGTCTTGGCGAAAACAGGCGCGGGGCGCTGATGATGGCGGCTGCCATGGCTGCCTACACCATCAACGACGCCTTCATGAAACTGGTCGGCGAGGCGCTGCCGCTGTTTCAGGCAATCATGCTTCGGGGACTGGCGATTACCGCCGCGTTGCTGTTGCTGGCATGGGTCACGGGGGGAATGCGTGTGCGGCTTGCCCCCGGCGATGGCTGGAAACTGGTGGTACGCACCGTTTCCGAGGCGGCCGGGGCAATTCTGTTCCTCAGTGCCTTGTTCAACATGTCGCTGGCAAATGTCACGGCCATCCTGCAGACGGTTCCTCTCATGGTGACGCTGGGTGCGGCGCTGTTCCTTTCCGAATCCGTGGGCTGGCGTCGGCTGACCGCGGTTGTCGCCGGCTTCCTGGGGGTGCTGCTGATTGTGCGTCCCGGCACCGAAGGGTTCGATGCCTATTCGCTGCTGGTGTTGTTGTCGGTCGTTTTCCTTACCCTGCGTGACCTTGTGACGCGCAGCATGTCAGGTAGTGTTTCTGCGTTGATGGTGGCCGCGGCAGCAGCCATAGGGGTAACCCTTGTCGGGGCTGTGGGCTCTGTCGGACAGCCGTGGGTGCCGATTTCGCCGGAGGTTTCGTTCTGGCTTGCCGGCGCGACATTGTTCGCGATTGCGGCCTATGTATTGAGCATTACGGCCGTTCGGGCCGGCGACATGGGGTTTGTTGCGCCGTTCAGGTATTCGGGACTGGTGTGGGCGCTCGTGCTGGGATTTCTGGTCTTCGGTGACTGGCCCGACGGGCTGACCATTCTCGGTGCCGCCGTCATCGTCGGCGCGGGGCTGTTCACCTTTGCGCGCGAGCGGAAACTGGCGCGGGCATCGGCCGGGGGGTGAGCGTGTCGGCATGGTGCCGGAGGCCGCAGGCGCTGTTGACATGCCCTGCGACTCTGCCTATACGGCGACCACCTTGACGTCGAAGCGCAAGCATCGGCGCCCAGGTCAGAAGACTTGAGTGGTCACGATCCGGGCGGGCTCCGCCCCGATCCTCTGAGTTTCCACCGCGTCGTTCCTCTGTACGGAGGAGCGAATGCGGTGCTGGTGTTTTGTGTGCCGCCTGCGACCTTGTCGCGCCGCGCGGCCCTGATGCCGGCGACATGAACGGGTTGCAACACGGGAAGAACCGGAATGCCGACGATCCAGCAGCTGATCCGCAAGCCGCGGCAGCCGAAAGTGAAGCGCTCCAAGTCGATGCACCTGGAGCAGTGCCCCCAGAAGCGGGGTGTCTGCACGCGCGTATATACCACCACGCCGAAGAAGCCGAACTCGGCCATGCGGAAGGTGGCAAAGGTGCGGCTGACCAACGGTTACGAGGTGATCAGCTATATCCCGGGTGAAAAGCACAACCTGCAGGAACACTCGGTGGTGCTGATCCGCGGCGGCCGGGTCAAGGACTTGCCCGGCGTGCGCTATCACATCCTGCGCGGGGTGCTCGACACCCAGGGCGTGAAGGACCGTCGCCAGCGCCGTTCCAAATACGGCGCCAAGCGGCCGAAATGAGGTTTCCGGGCGCGACCGAGCCCCGAGCCCGCGCCCGCAGAGGATAAGAGGAACGTCACATGTCCCGCCGTCACGCAGCCGAAAAGCGCGAGATTCTGCCCGACGCCAAATATGGCGATACGGTGCTGACCAAGTTCATGAACAACCTGATGATCGACGGCAAGAAGTCGGTCGCGGAATCGATTGTCTACAACGCGCTCGACCGTGTCGAAAGCCGACTGCGCCGCGCGCCGGTCGAGGTGTTCCACGAGGCCCTGGACAACATCAAGCCTTCGGTCGAGGTCCGTTCGCGGCGCGTCGGCGGTGCGACCTATCAGGTGCCTGTCGAGGTCCGGCCCGAGCGGCGCGACGCCCTTGCGATCCGCTGGCTGATCGCTGCGGCACGCAAGCGCAACGAAAAGACCATGCAGGAACGCCTTGCCGGTGAGCTGCTTGACGCGGTGAACGGCCGCGGCGCTGCCGTCAAGAAGCGCGAAGACACCCACAAGATGGCCGACGCCAACAAGGCGTTCAGCCATTACCGCTGGTAACCCCATTTCTGCCTGAGGACACTCCAATGGCCCGCGAATACCCGCTTAACCGCTACCGCAACTTCGGGATCATGGCGCATATCGACGCCGGCAAGACCACGACGACGGAGCGGATTCTCTTCTACACCGGCAAGAGCCACAAGCTTGGCGAGGTGCATGACGGCGCTGCCACCATGGACTGGATGGAGCAGGAGCAGGAGCGCGGGATCACCATCACCTCGGCGGCCACAACGACCTTCTGGCAGCGCCAGGAGGATCCGAACGCCGAAGGCACCAGCGATACCAAGTACCGCTTCAACATCATCGACACGCCCGGCCACGTCGACTTCACCATCGAGGTGGAGCGTTCGCTGGCCGTGCTCGACGGTGCCATCTGCCTTCTGGACGCCAACGCCGGCGTCGAGCCCCAGACCGAAACGGTCTGGCGCCAGGCCGACCGCTACAAGGTGCCGCGCATCGTCTTCGTCAACAAGATGGACAAGATCGGCGCGGATTTCTTCAACTGCGTCAAGATGATCAAGGACCGCACCGGGGCGACCCCGGCACCCATCGCGCTGCCGATCGGAGCCGAGGACAAGCTCGAGGGCATCGTCGACCTGATCACCATGGAAGAATGGACCTGGAAGGGCGAGGATCTGGGCGCGTCCTGGACCCGGCAGCCGATCCGCGAAGAGCTTCAGGATCTGGCCGACGAATGGCGCAGCAACCTCATCGAGCTTGCGGTCGAGCAGGACGACGACGCCATGGAGGCGTATCTTGAGGGTAACGAGCCTGACGTCGAAACGCTGCGCAGGCTGATCCGCAAGGGCACGCTGGCGCTGGCCTTCGTTCCGGTCGCTGCCGGTTCGGCGTTCAAGAACAAGGGCGTGCAGCCGCTGCTGAACGCGGTCATCGACTTTCTGCCCAGCCCGCTCGACGTTCCGGCCTACATGGGCTTTGCCCCCGGTGACGAGACCGAAACGCGCAACATCGAACGGTCCGCCGACGATGCGCAACCGTTTGCGGCGCTCGGCTTCAAGATCATGAACGACCCCTTCGTCGGTTCGCTGACCTTTACCCGCATCTATTCGGGCGTCCTGAGGAAGGGCGACCAGATGCTCAACTCGACCAAGGGCAAGCGGGAACGGGTCGGGCGCATGATGATGATGCACTCGAACAACCGCGAAGAGATCGACGAGGCCTTCGCCGGCGACATCATCGCCCTTGCCGGGCTCAAGGATACCACGACCGGCGACACCTTGTGCGACCCGTCCAAGCCGGTGGTGCTGGAAACCATGACCTTCCCCGAGCCGGTCATCGAGATTGCCGTCGAGCCCAGGACCAAGGCCGACCAGGAAAAGATGGCCCAGGCGCTTCAGCGTCTGGCGGCAGAAGACCCGTCCTTCCGCGTCGAGACCGACATCGAGTCCGGCCAGACCATCATGAAGGGCATGGGCGAGCTGCATCTCGACATCCTGGTTGACCGCATGAAGCGCGAGTTCAAGGTCGAGGCCAACATCGGCGCCCCGCAGGTGGCCTATCGCGAGACCATCTCCAAGACCGCCGAGATCGACTATACCCACAAGAAGCAGACCGGCGGTTCGGGCCAGTTCGCCCG
>SKWP01000087.1 GCA_007128865.1 Paracoccaceae bacterium | reverse complement strand
CTGATGGCCCCGGGCCTGCGAACGCGCCGGCTGACCATGGGCGTGCTGCTGGTGATCGGCGGGATGTTCGGCGCGCTGCCGGTTCTGGGTTTCTGGATGCTGCCGCTGGGTCTGCTGATCCTGGCCGTTGACATGGCGGTGCTGCGCGAACCGGTGTCGGCGATGACCATCCGCATGCGCCGCATGATCCGCCGCCTGCGCCGGCGCCGTGGCGGCGGCGGCAACGGCAGGTCGGGCTGAGCGCGGCAGGCCGCGACGCGCTCAGCCGCGCTGGAGCTTGACCGGCTCGGTCCGCGCCAGTCGCAGCATGTGTGCCATGAAGGGCCGCGCGGTATCGGCGCTGCGGGTGGCGGCATAGAGCCGCCGGGTCAGGCCGGTTTCGGTCAGCCGGCGGGTGACATAGTCCGAATGGCTGCGCACCTCGCGCAGCACCCAGTCGGGCAGCACCGCCACCCCGCGCCCGGATGCCACCAGCAGCAGGATCACCGCGGTCAGTTCCACCTGCCGGATCGCCCGCGGCTCTACCCGCGCGGGGGTCAGAAGCTCGGTAAAGACATCCAGCCGCGAACGCTCTACCGGATAGGTGATCAGCGTCTGGTCGCGGAAATCCTCGGCCCCGATCCAGGGGCGCGCGGCCAGGGGGTGGCCGGCGGCGGCCACAAAGACCGGCTCGTAATCGAAAAGCGGGGTGAAATCGACCTCGGCGAGCCTTTCGGGGTCCGATGAGACCACGAGATCGACCTCTTCACGCAGGAGCGCCGGCAGCGCGTCAAAGGCCAGACCGGCGCGGATATCGACATCGACCTCGGGCCAGGCGTGGCGGAACCGTTCCAGCACCGGAAACAGCCATTCGAAACAGGCGTGGCATTCGATGGCGATGTGCAGCCGGCCCGAACGCCCGGCAATCAGGCTGCGGAAATCCTCTTCCAGCGCCTCGACCTCGGGCAGCACCCGTTCGGCCAGCCGCAGCAGCCTGTGGCCGGCCGGCGACAGCTTGAGCGGCCGCGAGCGGCGCACGAAAAGCTCCACACCCGCCTGTTCTTCCAGGCCCTTGACCTGATGGCTCAGCGCCGACTGGGTGATGTGGAGCAGGTCAGCGGCCCGCGCCAGACCGCCGGCCGCGTGGATGGCCCGGATGGTGCGCAGATGACGAAGCTCGAGATACATCGGCCTGCCTCATGTTGATGTTGAGAATTATGAGTTTGTCTCACATCGCTGGCCGTGCGACAAGCAGTCAGCTTCCGGAGGTCTGCCATGTCCCTGCCCCGCGTCTCGTTCGAATTCTTTCCGCCGAAGTCGCTCGACGCCAGTTTCCGGCTGTGGGAGACGGTGCGCCTGCTGGCGCCGCTGAAACCCGCCTTCGTTTCGGTGACCTATGGCGCCGGCGGCACCACCCGCAAACTGACCCATGAGGCGGTGACCACCATCGGCGCCCAGTTCGGTCTGAACGTGGCCGCGCATCTGACCTGCGTGGACGCCTCACGGGCCGAAACGCTGGAAATCGCCGATGCCTATGCCGCCGCCGGGGTGACCGAGCTTGTGGCGCTGCGCGGCGATCCGCCGAAGGGCAGCGGCGGTTTCGTGCCGCATCCGGAAGGCTTTGCCAGTTCGGTGGAGCTGATCGAGGCGCTGGCGGCCACCGGCCGTTTCACCCTGCGGGTCGGCGCCTACCCCGAAAGGCACCCCGAAGCCACGGATGCCGCGGCCGATGTCGCCTGGCTGAAGCGCAAGTTCGAGGCCGGCGCCGACAGCGCCATCACCCAGTTCTTCTTCGAGGCCGAAACCTTTCTGCGCTTCCGCGATGCCTGCGCCAAGGCCGGCATCGACCGCCCGGTGATCCCCGGCATCGTGCCGATCGAGAACTGGGCCGGCATCCGCCGCTTTGCCGCGGCCTGCGGCGCCGCGATCCCGGCGTGGATGGACGAGGCCTTTGACAAGGCCGGCCGCGACGGCCGCGCGGACCTTCTGGCCACCGCCCTGTGCACCGAGCTGTGCGACCGGCTGATCGGCGAAGGGGTTGAGGATCTGCATTTCTACACCCTCAACCGCCCGCATCTGACCCGCGACGTCTGCCATGCGCTGGGCGTCATGCCCGAAACGGTGCTGGAAAACGTCGCCTGACCCGGCCTGCGCCGCGGGCGGGAGCGGGGGGCTGTCTGCCCCCCGACGCCCCTGCGGGGCGTTCCCCCCGAGGATATTTCTCCAAGGATGAAGGCCCGGGTCAGGGCGTTTCGGGCGCGAGGCTGGCCACCACCGAGCTGAGGATTTCGTCGAGTAGAGCGGCGTCCTCGCATTCCACCATCACCCGCAGCAGCGGTTCGGTGCCGGAATTGCGGATCAGCAGCCGGCCGCGGCCTTGGAGCCGGGCCTCGGCATCGGCCACCGCCCGCTGCGCGGCTGGCCTTTCGAGCGGGGTGCTGCCGGGGGCGAAGCGCACATTCTCGAGCCGCTGCGGAACCGGTTCGAAGCCGCGCAGCAACCGGCTGGCCGGGGTGCCTTCGAGGGTCATGGCCGCGAGAACCTGCAGGGCCGCGATCAGCCCGTCACCGGTGGTGACGTGATCGGTCATCACGATGTGGCCGGATTGCTCGCCGCCGAGGTTCCAGCCGCCGGCGCGCATCCGTTCGACCACATAGCGGTCGCCGACCCGGGTGCGTTCGAGCCGCAGGCCGTGGGCGCAAAGCGCCCGTTCGAGCCCGAGGTTGGACATCACCGTGGCCACCACCACCCCGTCGCGCAGGCTGCCCGCCGCCGCCCAGCGCCGTGCCAGCAGCGCGAGGATCTGGTCGCCGTCGGCCACATGGCCGGTCTCGTCGATCAGGATCACCCGGTCGGCATCGCCGTCAAGGCAGATGCCGAGGTCGGCGCCGGTGTCGCGCACCGCCGCCACCGCCCGCGCCGGATCGGTCGAGCCGCAGCCGGCGTTGATGTTGAAGCCGTCGGGCTCCACCCCGATCGGGATCACCTCGGCGCCCAGTTCCCACAGGGCTTCGGGCGCGGCGCGATAGGCTGCGCCATGGGCGGCGTCGATCACCACCCTGAGCCCGGCCAGGCCGGTGCGGGCGGGAAAGGTCGTCTTGGCATATTCCACATAGCGGCCCAGCCCGTCCTCGACCCGGCGGGCGCGGCCGATGTGTTCGGGTGCGGAAGGGCGGATGTCGCCGGCGACGATCTGCTCGATCTCGGCCTCGGCGGCATCCGACAGCTTGAAGCCGTCGGGGCCGAAGAACTTGATGCCGTTGTCGTGGTGGGGGTTGTGGCTGGCCGAGATCATGATGCCGAGATCGGCGCGCATCGACCGGGTCAGATAACCCACCGCCGGGGTCGGCACCGGACCCAGAAGCAGCACGTTCATGCCGGTCGAGGTCAGCCCGGCGGTCAGCGCATTCTCGATCATGTAGCCCGAAAGGCGGGTGTCCTTGCCGATCACCACGCGGTGGCGGTTGAGCCCGTCGCGGCGGAAATAGCGCCCCGCCGCCGCCCCCAGGCGCAGCGCCATCTCGGCGGTCATGGGATGGCTGTTGGCGCGTCCGCGCACCCCGTCGGTCCCGAAAAGCCTGCGTGTCATGAGCTGTCTCCAAGATTTCCGGCGCCGGCGATCGCGCCCCAGACCGCCAGCGCCTGGCGGGTTTCCGCAACGTCGTGGACGCGCAGGATCTGCGCCCCGGCCGCCGCCCCCGCCAGCGCCGCCGCCAGCGATCCTGGCAGGCGATGGGCGGCCACGGGTTCGCCGGCCAGCGCACCGATGAAGCTTTTCCGCGATGCCCCGAGCAGCACCGCACAGCCCAGGCCATGGAACGTTGCAAGGCCCCGGATCAGTGCCAGGTTATGCGCCACCGTCTTGCCGAAGCCAATGCCCGGGTCGACCGCCAGCCGCGTGGGCGGAATGCCGGCCGCCTGCGCCGCGGCGACGCGGTCGGCCAGCCAGTCGTACACGTCGAGCAGGACATCGTCATAGCGCGGATCCTGCTGCATGGTCTCGGGGGTGCCGCGGGCGTGCATCAGGCAGGCAGGCACGCCGCGCCGGGCCACCAGCGCTGCCAGACCGGGGTCGAAGGTGAAGGCCGAGACATCGTTGACCATGCTGGCACCGGCATCCAGCGCCGCCGCGGCAACCGCGGACTTGCGGGTGTCGATGGAGATCGGCACCGTCAGGCCGCCGGCACGCAGCGCGGCGATCAGCGGTGCGGTACGGGCGATCTCGGTCTCGACGGGAACCGGCGTGGCGCCGGGGCGGGTCGATTCGCCGCCGATGTCGAGCAGGTCGGCGCCGGCCGCGACGAGCGCCCATGCCTGCGCCTGCGCCGCCCCGGCGTCAAGGTAACGCCCGCCGTCGGAAAAGCTGTCGGGGGTGACGTTGACCACCCCCATGATCCGCGGCCGGTCCAGCACCAGACCGGCAAGCGCGGCGCGCCGGCTGCCCAGCGCCCTGCGCATGGTTTCGAGCAGATCGGCGGCCGCGGTGATGCGGCCACGCGCGCCGTCGGGGCCGCGCATCAGAACCTCGGCCTGGGAAAACCACAGATGCGGCTGACCGGCCACCGGCAAGGCGCCGGCCGGGCGCGGGGCATCGCTGCGGCAGATCGGCCGGACGGCATCCATCGTGCTCAGGCCCTTTCGTCGATTGCGGCGTCGAGTTCGGCCAGTTGCAGGCGCTGCCATGGCACCCGGCTGCCGGCCGGGGCGCCGGGGCCCTTGCCCACCAGAAGCAGCCGGTCGGCGGCCAGTGTCTCGGCCAGCCACAGCGCCAGCGCCTCGGCGGCCTGCGGCGGCGCACCGGGGCCGTCCACCGCATCGAGCAGCAGTTTCGAGGGCGCCCAGACGATCATCTGCCCCTGGCGGATGGCGTGGTCGATCTCGGTGCGGCTGGACACCACCACACACCGGCGGTCGCGCCCGCCAAGTACCCAGGCGTTCTGGTCGAGCGCCAGCAGGTCGATCCGCCGCTGCGCCTGGGCCGCGCGGGCCCGTGGGCGCGGCCCGTCCGGCAATCCGACGCTGAGCACCACCGGGCGGCCGCAGCCCTGCAGGGCATCAAGGCGCGCGCCGAGATCGGGCGCGGCAATCGCGGGGTTGTCGAGATGGACAACCAGCGGGTGCAGCGCCGCCGCCGCGGCATCGAGCGCACGCAGCGGGGCCTGCGCCCGGCTGCGCACGATCTCGACCCCGAGCGCGCCGGGGCCGCGATCGAGCTTTTCGATGCGCACGAAGGCACGCATCGCCTGCGGTTCGGCAAGGATGCGTTCGGCCACGCGTTCGGCCAGGGTTTCCAGAAGGTTCACCCGTTCGGCAGCGAGTTCGGCCGCAATGGCCTCGGTCAGGCGGTCATAGGACAGGATGCGGTCGACGTCGTCATCGATGGGTGCCGGGTGCGGGCGGACCTCGACGACCAGATTGAACCGCAGCCGCTGGGCGATGCCCCGTTCGGACTGGAAGGCGCCGATCTCGGCGGTGATCACGTGATCCTTCAGGCTGATGCGATCGCGCGGATCGGCCTGGGCAGTGGCCTCGGCGCGGGCCTCCGGGTGCGCAAAGGCAAGCTTGATGTCGGTATTCATGCGGACTCCGGCCGGCAACGGTGCGGTTGCCTTCCTGCACCGGATGGCCGGTGGCATGCAAGCGCACCGTTGCCGGGCAGGCCGGGGGCCGCCGAAAGCCTGCCCCGCTCAGGCGCCGGGCTGGCGATAGAACAGATGTGCCCCGATCTGGGCGGTGCGCGGAAAGCTGCGCGCCCAGCGCGGATTGACCGCGCGGGTATGGAAATGCGTTGCCCCGTCAGTCAGCAGCCGCGGGGCGCCATCCTTCATCACACGGGCGATCTTGCCCGCCAGCGCATAGGCATCGCGTTCGCGGATGCGTTCGGGCCGGCCATCGCAGGCAAAGGAGAACTGGCAGCCCCCGCCGCGGCGCGCGCCCTGATAGACCACATCACAGATGCTGTCGGGGTAGCGGGGGGAATCGACGCGGTTGAGGATCACCTCGGCGACGGCGAACTGGCCCGGCACGCTTTCGCCGCGGGCCTCGAAATAAAGCGCCGTTGCCAGGCATTGCCATTCGCGCCCGCCCTCCACCAGGGGCAGCGCCTCGAGCCAGTCGCGGCGATGGAAGGGGACATTTCCGTTCTCGTCGACAGGCGGCATGACCAGGCGGCGCATCCGCTCGGCATCGAGCCGCGACATCGCGCTGCCCTCCTGCCCGATCAGGCTTGCCATCCGAAGCCCGAGCGCGGCTTGCGGATCGGCAGACCCCGCCTTGGGAACCACCAGAAACACACACAGGATCAGAGCGGCGCGCAGCGCGCCCCCGGCAGCTTTCCACATCACGGCCCCCCAGCCATGTGCCGCCCGGATGCCACCGTCTGCGGGGTGGTCATCGGCGGCGCATGTTCACAACCAGTTGAAGCAGACGGGGGGTTGCATAACCGAATTCTTCACCTCGGTCCAGAAAACCCGATTCGATGGGCGGAATCCGGCCGACACAGCCGCGACGGAAGCGACGGCGCGGCGCTGTGGACAGGCGCATCTTGACGCCGGCCCTGCCCTCACATCCGCGTCATGAAGGCGCGGATGCTGGCGGGCAAGGTCTGCGACGAAGGCGCAACCTCCTTGTTGCACAGGGAAATCCCGTGCCCACTCCGACCGCGGAAGGGCGCCGTCGTGCATCTTGGCGGTCGGCGGGGTTTCGCCTAAAGGGACGAATGTTCACGCGCCCGCTTCGTAATGCCTGGCACCACTTGCGCTACATCCCGCTATGGTCAGCACTGACCATGACGCGGTGGCGCGCGTTCGATCTGCGTGCGCAGGCGCTCGGAACCGCGATCGGGGCGACCATGCGATGGTTTCCCCCCGCCCGTCACCGCTTTGACCGCGAATTGCGGCGCGTTTACCCGGACATGCCCCGAGCCGAGCGTATGCGCCTGTGCCGCGAGATGGGGCGGCACATGGGCCGAACCCTGTTCGAGGTTTACCACAATGCCGAGTTCCAGACCCGGCAGGAGCGTTTCCACGTCTCCGGCCCCGGGCTTGCGGCCCTTGAAGCGGCACGGGCGGCCGGCAAGGGCGCGATCATCGTCTCGGGCCACTTCGGGCAGTGGGATGCGGTGCGCGCGGTGCTCAAGGCACGCGGCATGGAAACCGGTGCGGTCTACCGACCGCAGACCAACCGCCATTACCAGCGCCTGCTGGAAACCGGGGTTCGGGCCGGGGGCGAGCCGGTTCTGGCCACCGGCCGTCTGGGCACCTCTGCGCTGGTGCGCCACCTGCGCAAGGGCGGATTCGCTGCAATCCTGCTGGACGAGAAATTCGCCGAAGGCGTGCGGCTGCCGTTCCTGGGGCATCCGGCGCTGACCTCGCTGGCGGCGGCCCGACTGGCGCTCAAGTACGACCTGCCGATGGTTCCCGCCTACGGCACCCGTGCCGAGAACGGCGCAGACGTCGAAGTCGAATTCGAGGCACCGATCCCCCACACCGACCCCGAGACGATGACACGGGCCTTCAACGACAGCATCTCGGCACGCATCCACGCCCGACCGGAACAGTGGTACTGGATGCTCCGCCGCTGGCAGGGCGCCTGATCGGATCGGGAAAGCTGCTTGTGGGCAGGCCCGCCCCTATACGTCCGCCTCTGGCCGCGTTGCCCCTTCCTGCAGCACCAGATGCGCGGCGGCCAGACGGGCAACCGGCACCCGGAACGACGAACAGGAAACATAGTCGAACCCTGCCGCCCGACAGAAGGCGATCGAATCCGGGTTGCCGCCATGTTCACCGCAGATCGACAGGGTGATCTCGGGCCGCTGGCTGCGGCCGCGGCTGGCGCCCAGAAGCAGCAGTTCGCCGACCCCGTCGGGATCGAGAACATGAAAGGGGTCTTCGGGAAACACGCCTT
>SKWP01000111.1 GCA_007128865.1 Paracoccaceae bacterium | reverse complement strand
TCTCCTGACCCAGGAAGCGGGCATAGAGATCGGCCCCGCCGCCGGCGGCGGTCGGCACCGTCATGGTGATGCGCTTGCCCGAGAAATCGACCTCGGCCGCGGCCGCCCCCGCAAGCGCCGTCATCGAGACCGCGACGGCGGCCAGCTTCACTGTTTTCCATGGTTTCATTGTCGCAAGCTCCTCCCCTTTCGTTCTGCCACCTGATGGACAGCCGACAGACAGCCGCGCCCATTCCAATAGGTGGAATGATGTTCTGGATTAATGCATGTCTTGAAGGCCGAAGCAAGGCTTCAGTCCGAATCGCTCTCCTTGCCGAGGATCCGCGCGGCAAGGGATGCATAGCGCTCTTCCAGCAGCCCCTGCATGTGGGCGCCTTCGCCTTCGGGCCCGACCCGCGGAACCGGATAGGGGCGGCCCTCGCGCGATTTCCGGAACGCCTCCCAGGCGGCGATGTCCCGGGTGTTGAAGTCCTGCATGAAGTCCCACAGTGCCGCCCAGGTCACCTGATGGGTGAACCCCGGCAGCCAGGCGATGTTCACGCCAAGCTGCAGATGCTCGTCGAAGGACAGCATCCGGGGCAGCCGCCCCATCATGAACGAAAAGGGCACGGACAGCCGCGCCCGGGCCGCGCGGATTTCCTCGACCGAATGCGGCGCCTCAAGCTGGACCCAGTCGACCCCGACCGCCTCATAGGCCGCCATCCGCCGCAGCGCCTCGTCCAGACCGCCGTTGACGGCGTCGCGCGCATAGCACTGTGCCATGATGACGAAGTCGGGATCGAGCTCGTCGCGCATCTCCACCGCCGCACGATAACGCGCGATGACCTGGGCCAGGGGCGCGATCTCGATGCCGGCGGATTCGGTCCTGCGCTTGGCTTCCAGCGGCTGGTCGTCGATCCGCAGTCCCGCCAGGCCGGCGGCGATGCACTCGCGCACCAGGCGGCGCACCGCCATGATCCCGCCGTGGCCGGTATCGCCGTCCATGATCACCGGAAAGCCGACCGAACGGGCGATCCAGCCGGAAACCGTCACGCATTCGGTCATCGTGATGGTGCCGACATCGGCCAGCCCGGTAACGCCACCGACCACGCTGCCGGTGCCGACGAACCCCGCCTCGCAGCCGGCCGCATCGAGAATCCGCGCGTAGGCCGCCGTGGGCGGATGCAGCACGGCAAGAACCTTGTGCTGACGCCGCATGAGGCTTCGCAGCTGCCGTGACCTTTCAGACCCCACCTGACCCTCCTTCGACGCAAGCCGGCGGCCGGCGGAACATGCCGGCCATTGACAAGGATACGGAACAGGTGAGAAAACTCAAGATATATGAAATTTGGGTCCATACTGCGGAACGGCATTCAGGGCCCGCGACCGAAAACGAGCCGGACATGCACGCGATCACCAAGATTCTGGCCAGGCACGCCGGGCGAAAGTCGGCCGACATCGGCGAGTTGCTCAATGTGGTGCCCGACTACGTCATGCTGACCGACCGCGGCGCGGCCCGGGCGGCGGCGATCCTTGCCGAAATGGGCGGCGATCGCGTCCACGACCCCGACCGGGTGGTGGTGGTCTTCGACCACCACTTTCCCGCGATCCGGGTGCGTGACGCCGAAAGCCAGCGCGCCACCCGCGCCTGGATCGAGGAGCAGGGCATAACCCGGTTTCATCCCGGCGAAGGCATCGGCCATGTCATCTTTCCCGAAAAGGGATACGCCTTCCCCGGTGCCCTGATCTTCGGAACCGACTCGCACACGGTCACCAACGGCGCCCTGGGCTGTTTCTCGACCGGGCTGGGACACACCGACGTCGGGTCGTTCCTGGCCATCGGATACAACTGGCTGCGCGTGCCCGAGGCCATCCGCTTCGACCTGCACGGCCGGCTGCGCCCGGGCGTCACGGCGAAGGACATCGTGCTGCATATCCTGCAACAGCACGGCGAGGACGGCGCCAACTACTGCACGGTCGAGTTCGCAGGGCCTGCCATCGCCGGGCTTTGCATGGACGAGCGGCTGGTGCTGTGCAACATGGTGGTCGATTTCGGCGCCAAGGCCGGATACATCCAGCCTGACGAAGTGACGGCGCGCTATCTGGAAGGCCGCGTGGATCGCGCCCTCTGGCAGGTCGAGACAACCGACAGCGATGCCGACTATACCGGCATCATCGACATCGACCTGTCGCGGATCGAGCCCCTTGTCGCGGTGCCGCACAACCTGAGTGTGGTCAGGCCCGCCGCAGACCTCGGCGCGGTGCGGATCAACGAGGCGGTGCTGGGCACCTGCACCGGCGGCCGTATCGAGGATTTCCGCATTGCCGGAAGCATCCTGAAGGGGCGCAGCCTGGCGCCGGGGGTACGCATGATGGTCAACCCGGGCTCCCGGGCGGTGATGCATCAGGCCATCGCCGAAGGCTGGATCGACATCCTGATGGCGGCGGGTGCCAGCATCGGCGTGACCGGATGCGGACCCTGCTCGGGCTGTCACCAGGGCATGCTCGGCAGCGGCGAGGCCGCCATCACCACCAGCAGCCGGAACTTCCAGGGGCGCATGGGCAGCCCCGAGGCGGGCATCTACATCGCCTCGCCGGCAACGGTTGCCGCCTCGGCCGTGGCCGGGCGCATCGTTTCGCCGATCTGAACCGAGGGAAGGAAACGATCATGCGGATACTCGGGCGCAGCTGGGTCTTCGGGCGCAACGTGAACACCGATCTGATCTTTCCCAAGACATGGTTCCGCGCCGCATACGAACCCGGCGAAATGGCCAGTCACCTGATGTCGGGGATCGACGAGGGGTTTGCCGCCAGGGTCCGGCCGGGCGACATCATCGTCGCGGATGCGAATTTCGGCTGCGGATCGAGCCGCGAGGAGGCCGCCGCCGCGATGCGCGAGGCCGGAATCGGCGCCGTGGTCGCCCCGAGTTTCGGCAGGCTGTTCACCCGCAACTGCATCAATATGGGCGTTCCGGTCGTCACCTGCCCCGACATTCACCTGCGGGTGTCCGAAGGCGACACGCTGGAGATCGATCTCGAAGCCGGAACCCTGCGCAACCGCGACAGCAGCTTTGCCGCAACGATCCCCCAGATTGCCGCCGAGGCGCTGGCGCTGATCCGGGATGGCGGCCTGAGGCCCTATACCCGCCGTCTGCTCGAGGAGCGGCGCAGGCAACGGGATGGCACGGGAGATGTTGCCTGAGCCGGGGGCAGTGCAATGGATGCCATAATCACCGCGATCGATGCCCTGCTGACCGCGCAGCATTTCTTCTACCTCATCCTGGGCGTGATCATCGGTCTGGTGATCGCGATCCTGCCGGGCCTGGGCGGCACTGCCGGCCTGTCGCTGGTGTTGCCGTTCATCTTCGGCATGGACCCGATTTCCGCCGTCGCGCTGATGGTCGGCCTGCTGGCGGTGACATCGACCGGTGACACCTTTCCGTCTGTCCTGATGGGCATTCCGGGTTCCAACTCGTCGCAGGCCACCGTGGTCGACGGGTTTCCCCTCGCCAAGAAGGGCCGCGCGGCGATGGCGCTGAGCGCGGCGTTTTCAGCCTCGCTGATCGGCGGCGTGATCGGGGCGATCGTGCTGACCGCGGGAATGTTCGCGGCGCGGCCGCTGATTCTGGGCACCGGGCTGGGCGAACAGCTCCTGCTGGTCATCCTGGCGCTGACGATGGTCGGGATGCTGACCGGACGCAGCATCAGCAAGGGACTGGCGGCCTGCGGCATCGGACTGATGATCGGCAGCATCGGCGCGGCGCCGGCAACGGGCGAACTGCGCTATTCGTTCTCGACCGTCTATCTCAGCGACGGCATTCCGCTTGTCGTTCTTGCCCTGGGTATCTTCGCGGTTCCCGAGATCGTCGACCTGCTGCGCTCGCGCTCCTCGATATCGAAGTCGGCCACGCTCGGTTCCGGCTGGCGCGAGGGTCTGGCGGCCACGATCGCCAACAAGTGGCTGGTGCTGCGCTGTTCCGGGATCGGCTGCCTGATCGGCGCCCTGCCGGGCCTGGGCGGATCCGTCATCGACTGGATGGCCTACGGGCACGCGGTGCAGACCGCCCGCGACAAGTCGCAGTTCGGGCAGGGCGACATCCGCGGGGTGATCGCCCCCGAGTCGGCCAACAATGCCAAGGAAGGCGGCGCCCTGTTCCCGACGCTGTTCTTCGGCATCCCCGGCTCGGCCTCCACCGCGCTGCTGCTGGGCGGCTTCATCATGGTCGGCATCCAGCCCGGCGTCAGCATGGTGACCTCCAACATCCATCTGACCTATGTGATCATCTGGTCGCTTGCGGCCGCGAACATCATTGCCACCCTGATCTGCATCCTGATCGCCCCCGGCGTGGCCCGGCTGACGACGATCAACTACAGCTTCCTCGGCCCGCCGATCATCGTGCTGATCGTCTTCACGGCCTACCAGGCCACCGTCTCGTGGGGCGACATCTGGACCCTGGCGGTCGTGTCGCTGGCGGGCATCCTGATGAAGCGGTTCGACTGGCCGAGACCCGCACTGGTCATCGGCTTCGTGCTGTCGACAGGTCTGGAGGCGGCAATCTACCGGACCACGCAGATCTGGGGCTTCAGCTTCCTGTGGCGCCCGCAGTCGCAGCTGCTTGTCGCGCTGATCCTGCTGTCGCTGTTCCTCGGCTGGCGCGGGATGCGACGGGGCAGTCGGGTGATGGCATCGGTCAACGCGCCGATGCGGTCGCGACTGCCGCAACTCGCCTTTACCGCGGCGCTGCTGGCGATCATCGCCTATGCCCTCGTCGATGCGATGGACATGCGGTACCTGTCGCGGCTGTTTCCGGCATCGGTGGCGGTCATCACCGGCGCGCTGCTGGTTGTCGTGCTGCTCGAACAGACCTTCCGCGCCACCGCGCATCCTGTCCTGGCCGACATGGAGCAGCGACAGGCCGCTGAAGACGCCGATGGCACACGACGGCCGGGTGTCACCTATTATCTTGCCTGGTTTGCAGGCCTTCTGGGTCTGATCCACCTGCTTGGCTACCCCCTCGGCGCGGCGGCATTCATCGTTGCATTCCTGACCCGCGAAACGCGCGGGCACCTGTTCCGGAACCTGGCGATCGGCGCCTTCGTCGTGCTTCTGCTGGGACTGCTGTCGGGCTGGCTGTTGCTGTCCTATCCGCCGGGTCTGCTGGGTCGATACATGAACCTGCCCTGGTGGCTGGGTTAGGCCGGATGGGCCCCTCCCCCCTTGCAGGCCGGGTGAGGAGCCAGAAACCGCTGCTTGTCGGCATCGCGATCGGCGGTCTTGGCGGGCTGGTCTTTTCGTGGCTGGATGCGCCGGTGCCATGGATGCTGGGCGCGCTGGCCTTCACCACCATCGCCGCCCTGGCCGGCGTCCGGATCGTGATGCCGCGCGGCGTCCGCAACGCCTTCATTCCGGCGCTGGCGGTGGGTCTGGGCAGTTTCCTCGATACAACCGTGCTGGCCGACCCTGCACTGCTGCTGCTGCTGGCGGTGCTCGTGATCTTCTACATGGCGGTGACGGTCGGGCTCGGGTTCCTGTTCTTCCACCGGGTCGCCGGATACGACCGCGCCACATCCTGCTTTGCCGCAGTCCCCGGCGGCCTGACCGAGCTTCTGATCGTTGCCGACACCGTCAAGGCCGACCTCAGGGTGATTGCACTGGTGCACACGGCAAGGCTTGCGGTTGCCGTGCCGGTCATCACGGTCGGGCTGCGCGCCGTCTACGAGATCGACGCGCTGGCCAGGATAGCCGCAGCGCCGGTGCTGACCCTGAACGAGGTGGCGGTACTCGGCGTCTGCGCCATCGGCGGCTATCTCGGTGGCAGGCGCATCCGGCTGCCCGCCCCGCAGATGTTCGGGCCGCTGATCCTGAGTGCGACGGCCTATGGCTTCAACCTTGTTCAGGGTGTGCCGCCGGCGTGGCTGATCGGTTTTGCGCAGGTTCTCGTGGGTGTCTTCATCGGCGCACGCTTTACCGGT
Source organism: Paracoccaceae bacterium (assembly GCA_007128865.1). Lineage (GTDB taxonomy): Bacteria > Pseudomonadota > Alphaproteobacteria > Rhodobacterales > Rhodobacteraceae > Rhodobaculum. The sequence goes on along the minus strand of SKWP01000111.1, from coordinate 1,943 downwards.
GTTCGCCTCGGGCAGGTCTATCCGGTCCTGCTGTGGTCGGTCGCCTGGGCCGCGGTCCTGCTGGTTCTGGTCGCGGCGATGACCCTGCCGATCGCGGCCTTCCTGTCCGAACCCGTCGGCACCCTTGTTCTGGCCTTCGCGCCCGGAGGGGTGGCGGAAATATCGCTGCTTGCGCTTGCTGCGGGCGCAACCCTGAGCATCGTGATGTCCGTCCAGTTCCTCAGGCTCGGCGCGACGATCCTGCTGGGGGTCCTTGTCGGATGGTTGGTGGCCCGGGCAGGGCGACACGCGGGCGGGCGCGATCGATGACGCCTCCGGAGAGACCTGCATGATTGATCTCGACGCCCTGCGGAGGCAATAATCATTCGGGGTTTCCTGATGCGGGCGCGGCAGACTGGAGGGATCCGATGAGTACTCGTCTTCGGCGCCTGCGTATGGCCGGCGCCCTCGCCATGCTGCTGGCGATGCCCGGGCTGGTGCAGGCCGACGATACCGCGGCCGCAAATCGACTTTTCGTCGCGGCCGTCAATGCCTGGGGCGAAGCGCAGGCGCTGTTGCCGGCGGGCGAGGCAGAGGCCAGGCAGCGGGCCGCGCTGCTCGAGGCAGTCGTGGGCAATCTTCGACAGATTGTCGACAGCCATTCGGGCGCCGACCTGGCGGTGCGGCTCGTGATCGGAGAAAAGATCGGCCCGCTGTCGCTGCCGGTTGCCGAGGCGGCCCTGCAGGACGCACTTTGCGGTATCGCTCCGGACAGCGCGTGCTTCTTCCGCGACGCGCTCCGGGTCATTGCATCCATCGAGCACACAAGACCGCGGGACTCGGCCCGTGTCGAACTCGTCACCGCCTTGTCCGGCGCCGGGGATTTCGACGGGGCGCTTTCCGTGCTGGGGGCGATCACGGACAGCGGCGAGCGTGTCACGGGATGGACGCGCCTGGTCGAGAGGGCAACAGATCGCGATCTCGTCAACCGGGCGCGCACGGCCATTTCGGCCGCTGAACCCGGTATTTCGCGTAGAATCGGTCTGCTCCGTGTTCTCGAGGCGCAGGTGCGGTCGGGGCTCTTCGAAGATGCGAACGATACGCTTGCCATGTTCGATGAGCCAGGAGACATGCAAACCCCGCTTGCCAGCCTGTCCAGGGGGCTGCATGCGGCCGGGCTGCAGCGGGAGGCAGCACGGAAAGCCGCCGCGGTGGAAAACAATACGCTGCGCGCGCGCCTTCTCGCCGAGATCGGGGACAGGAAAGGCGCCCTCGATACGGCCCGTGGTCTCGAAGATGTCGGAAGGCGCGCGCATGCGCTTCTTCAGGTTGCGATCGCGCTCGAAGACCCGGGTATTCTTGCCGAAGCGCTGGATCTGGCCCGTCAACCCGACGTTCCGGCCGACTGGCGACTGATCGGGAACATCGCCGCCGCGATGAGAAATGACGCGCTCTTGCGGGAAGCCGTGGGCGCTGTGTTCGAAGGCGATGATCCGGAGGGTGTGTTTTCTCCGTTGCGGGCACTCATCCGGCTACAGATCGAAGCCGGTTTCCTCGATGACGCCTTCGCCGGCATTCGTCGCCTGACGTCCGAGGCGGCGCGCGATCAGCTTCTGATCGAGCTTGCCGAAGCGGCTGACAGCGTTGATTTTTTCGAAACGGCACTGGCCATTGTCAGATCCGGAACCCCCCGGTCCGATCGCGAGTTTGCCTTGCGGCGCATTGGCGTTCTCCATGTGCGGCACGGACGTCTTGCACAGGCGCGGGAAATCGCCAGCGCGCTGCAGTTTCCGACCTATGCGCCGGATGTGATCGAGCGCCACATCGCCGTATGGCAGGCGCGGCAGGGGCTTCCCGTCGAGGCAGCGGCGACGGCGCGCGCGATCAAGACGCCGCTGCAGCAGGCCCTTGCCCTTGTCGGGATCGGCTCCGCGCTTGCCGGAAACCCCTGAAATCCGCGCATT
>SKWP01000346.1 GCA_007128865.1 Paracoccaceae bacterium | reverse complement strand
GCGGGCATCTTCCAGGGCTCGCCATCGGCAATCTTGCCGATGGTGCTGCGCAGGATCTTGCCACTTCTGGTCTTTGGCAGCCGGTCAACCACGATGCCAAGGCGAAAGGCAGCAACCGGGCCGATACGGTCGCGCACCAGCTTCACGCATTCCGCGACCAGCTCGCCATGGTCCCGTTGCACGCCCCGGTTGAGGCACAGCAGCCCGAGCGGAAGCTGGCCCTTGAGATCGTCCTTCACCCCGACAACGGCACATTCGCCAACATCCGGGTGGCTGGCCAGCACCTCTTCCATCGCGCCGGTCGAAAGCCGGTGACCGGCAACATTGATCACGTCATCGGTACGCGCCATGATGAACAGATATCCGTCCGCGTCGATGTATCCCGCGTCGCCGGTTTCGTAATACCCCGGAAAGGTTGCCAGATAGGATTTCCGGAACCGGTCCGCGGCGTTCCACAAGGTCGGCAGGGTGCCCGGCGGCAGCGGCAAGCGGATGGCGATAGCGCCCAGTTCACCCGGCGGCAGCGGCTGGCCATCCTCGCCCAGCACCTGCACGTCATAGCCCGGCATCGCCACCGAAGGCGACCCGATCTTGACCGGCAGCGGCTCCAGCCCCATCGGGTTCGCGGCGATGGACCAGCCGGTTTCGGTCTGCCACCAGTGGTCGATGACCGGCACGCCGAGCTTGTCCTGCGCCCAGCGGATGGTGTCGGGGTCGGCCCGTTCGCCGGCGAGATAGAGACAGCGCAGCGACGACAGGTCGTAATCCTTCAGCAGCCGGCCTTCGGGATCGTCGCGCTTGATGGCACGGAAAGCGGTCGGTGCGGTAAAGAAGCTGGCAACCTTGTGGTCGCTTATCACCCGCCAGAATGTCCCGGCATCGGGTGTGCCGACCGGCTTGCCCTCGAACACGATGGTGGTGTTGCCGTGGATCAGCGGCGCATAGCAGATATAGCTGTGGCCCACGACCCAGCCCACATCGGATGCCGCCCAGAACACCTCGCCGGGTTCGACGCCGTAGACATTCTTCATCGTCCAGTTCAGCGCCACCAGATGGCCGGCGGTCGGGCGCACAACGCCCTTGGGCTGGCCGGTGGTGCCCGATGTGTAGAGGATATAGGCAGGATGATCGCCGGCCACCGGCACGCATTCGGCCGGCGCAACGCCGTACTGGAATTCGTGCCAGTCCAGATCGCGGCCGGGTTGCAGACGCGCGACTTCCTGTTCGCGCTGGAAGATGACGCAGAAATCGGGCTTGTGGCCGGCCATGTCGATGGCCCCGTCCAGCAGCGGCTTGTAGTGAACCACACGCCCCGGCTCCAGCCCGCAGGAGGCTGCGATGATCGCCCTGGGGCGGGCATCGTCGATCCGGGTTGCAAGCTCGGCCGCGGCAAAGCCGCCGAACACCACCGAATGGATCGCGCCGATCCGGGCGCAGGCCAGCATCGCCTCCAGCGCCTCGGGCACCATCGGCATGTAGATGATCACCCTGTCGCCGGGCTCGACCCCGCGGGCGCGCAGCGCCCCGGCAAGGCTGGCCACGCGGTCGCGCAATTCACGATAGGTCAGCTTGCGGACCGTCTGGGTGATCGGGCTGTCGTGAATGATCGCCACGCGCTCACCGTGGCCGGCCTCGACATGGCGATCCACGGCGTTCCAGCAGGTATTGACCTGCGCATCCTTGAACCATTCGTAAAGCGGCGCGTTTTCTGAAAACAGCGCGCGCGAGGGGGGCGTCACCCAGTCAATGGCGCGGGCCTGCTCCATCCAGAAGCCATCAGGATCCTCGAGGCTCCGGCAATGGATGTCGTTGTAGCGCATTCAAGCCTCCCCATTCATCAGGTAACGCAAGCCTGTTACGCTGCGCCACGCCCCGCCGCAAGTTTCGTGCGCACGATGCGCAGCAAACCGCCCCTGCGACCTGACGGCGCGGCTTGTCACCCTGCGGGCGCGGTGCGACAAGCGCGTGATGGCAGGTTTTGCACGGCATATGACCGCAGCGCTGGCCGAGGCCCGCGCCGCAGCCAAGCGCGGCGAGGTTCCGGTGGGCGCAGTCGTCGTTGCGCCCGACGGCAGGATCATGGCAAGCGCCGGCAACCGGACCCGCGAACTGCGCGACCCCACCGCCCATGCCGAAATCCTGGCCCTGAGGGCGGCCTGCGCAGCGGCAGGGTCCGAACGGCTGCCGGGGCATGCGCTGTACGTCACGCTCGAACCCTGCCCGATGTGCGCGGCGGCGATTTCGGCCGCCCGCATAGCGCGCCTGTATTATGGTGCGGATGACCCCAAATCCGGCGGCGTCGCCCATGGCCCGCGCATCTTTACCCATCCGCAGGCGCATCACGCGCCGGAAGTCTATGACGGCATCGCCGCCGAAGAGGCCCGGGCGCTGCTGCGCGACTTCTTCGCCGGGCTGCGTGGCGCCTAAGGGGCGCCGTCAGCCGCTGCCGCAGAAACGCGACGGCGACACCGCTCGGGTGATCTCGGCGCCGACCGCCGGCGCGCGCCCGGCCACGCAATCGGCCAGATGCAAACTGGCACCGGCCGCGCTCTGCATACCCTGGCCACCCTGCCCCGCGAGCCAGAAGAAGCCCGGCGCCGACGGGTCTTCGCCGATCACAAGCGCTCGGTCCGGGGAAAAGCTGCGCAGCCCGGCCCAGCTCTTTTCAACCCGCGTCACCGGAACGGTCACCGCGGCCTCATAGCGGGCCAGCCCCTCGGCCAGCACCATGTCGTCGGCCCAGGCGTCGTGCGGCTCGACCGGGTCTTCCTCGGCCGGCGATACCAGCAGGCGCCCGGCTTCGGGTTTGGCGTACCAGCCTTCGCCCGCGCCCATGAACATCGGCCAGCGCGAAACGTCATGCCCGCCGGGCGGCGGAAGCTGCGCGATGGAGCGGCGACAGGGCACGATCCCGAGCGGCTCGACCCCGGCCAGTCGGGCAACCCGGTCGGCCCAGGCGCCGGCCGCGTTCACCACAACCGGGGCGCGATGATCCTCGCCCCCGGCGCGCACCCGCCAGCCGCCCGCATCGCGGTCCAGCGCCTCGACAGCGGCCGAGGTGCAGATCACGGCGCCGCCGGCGCGTGCCTCGCGCACAAAGCGCTGCATCATCGCATCCGCGTCGATATCCTGCGCATCCTCGCCATGGGCCACGCCGGTGATGCGCGCGGGATCGAGTATCGGGACCATCTCAAGCGCTTCGGCCATGGATACGGGGCGCAGGCACAACACATCGAGATCGGCAGCAAAGGCATCTTCCTCGCCGGGGCCTGCAACCACGAGGAATCCGCGCGGACGCAGCACGCCCGCGTCCCGAAGCCAGCCAAAACTTGCCCGAGTCAGCTCTACGGTAGCCGGGGCACCATAATTGGCTTCGTAAAGCGCCGCCGAACGGCCGGAACTGTGGTAACCAAGCGCCGCCTCGGCCTCCAGCAGCACCACGCTGCCGAGTCCCGCAAGCCTTGCTGCCGCAGAAACACCGGCGATGCCACCGCCGATCACGATGAAATCCGCATCCATCCCCTGTACCCGTTGCCTGGTTCGTTCCGGAAGATTGCTTAGCAGCCCTCCGGCCGGTGTGCGAGTCGGCCGCTCAGCCGCGCGACAGTGTCAGCGTGGTCCAGTCGCCGATGTCCTCGCGATGCTCCAGCCTCAGACCCTGCGCGCCATAGGCTGCAAGCACGTCATCGGCCTGTTCGCGCAGCAGCCCCGAAAGGATGACGTGCCCTTCTGCCGCAAGATGCGCCGCAACCGCCGGCGCAAGCGCGATCAGCGGACCCTTGAGGATGTTTGCAAGAATCAGGTCGAAGGGTGCCGCGGCGGCGATATCGGCATGCTCGAAACCCGCAGCCTCGATGCAGTGCACCATGCCTTCGAGGTCATTGGCAACAAGGTTGGCCTGCGCCACCTCGACCGCGACCGCATCGATATCCGAGGCGATGACCCGATACGGCCAAAGCCGCGCCGCGCCCATCGCCAGCACCGCGGTACCGCACCCGATATCGGCCACGGCACGCTTTACCATCCCGGCCGCGGCCAGCCTGTCCAGCGCCATCAGGCAACCCTGCGTGGTGCCGTGGTGCCCGGTGCCGAAGGCCATCGCGGCCTCGATCAGCAGCGCGATGCGATCCGCCGGAACCTTGTCGGCGTCGTGACTGCCATAGACGAAAAAACGCCCCGCCTCGACCGGGGACAGGTCGCGCCGGACCTTGGCGACCCAGTCGATTTCCGGCAGTTCGGAGACGACAAAGGACCGTGCGTCATGCACCGCGGCCAGCAGCGCCAGCGCGGTGTCATCGGGCGGCGCGGTGAAATAGGCCCCCACCTCCCACAGGCCCGAGCCGTCTTCCATCTCGAAACAGCCGACCCCGTCGGGCTGCGGATCAAGATCCTCCAGCGCCTCGGACAGCGATTCGGCGCTGTGACGGTCCGACAGGGTCGTGAAGGCGGAAAAGGTCGGCATGTCGGCCCCCGGGCAGCCACCGGCGGCGGCCGGAACGGGCTGCACCTACGGTGCGCTGCCGGCTGCGTCAAGAACCCCGTCGGCAGGCGGTCAGCCCCGCCCGATGCCCGGCCCAGACCCCGCCCAGCGCAGTGGCCAGCGAAAGCGCCATGTAGATGCCCGCAAGCGGCAGCGCGCCGGCGCGCAGCAGGTCCAGAACCTCGAGGCTGAAGATCGAAAAGGTGGTGAACCCGCCGCAGAACCCTGCGGTCACGAACAGCCCCGCGACCCGACCCGCCCGCGCCAGCGGCCCGCCCGGAAGCGTCAGCGCCACATAGAGCCCGATCAGGAACGAACCCAGTGCATTTGCCAGCAGCGTCGCCACCGGCAGCGCCGCCGGGTCCGGACCGGCCAGCCACAGCGCCAGCACCCGGCGCGCCAGCGCACCCGCCGCGCTGCCGGCCGCCACAGCAGCAAGCTCGCGCAAGCCGAGGTCCGCAGTCATGGCATCCCCGCGACCATGAAGCCCAGCGCTGCCGCGCCAAGACACCCCGCCACCGACAGCACCACATTGCCAAGCGCCTGCGCCGTCGTGGCGTCGTCATGCAATGCCAGCGTCTGCAGCGCGAATGTGGACACGGTGGTATAGCTGCCCAGAAGGCCGGTTGCGAACAGCAGCCACGGCAGGCCGGCACCGGGCATGAGCCCCGCGGCCACACCGATCAGCCCCGCGCCGCTGATGTTGACTGCCAGCGTCCCCCAGTGCGGCGCCAACCCCAGCCGCAGCACGACAAGACCCGAAAGCCACACCCGCAGCACCCCGCCCAGCGCGCCGCCCAGCGCAACCGCAGCCAGTTCTGCCGCCGGTTCCGTCACCCCTTGCAATCCTCCCGCCGGCCGCCGGCCATGCCGGCCCATACCCGCTGACATTCCCTGCGGCCACGAACTCGCCGCTTTCGGTCGCAGGCGGCCTTGCGGCCGGCGCAGTGAAGCACAGGATTGCCGGGATGGGAATCCCCGCAGGGGCCGGCCGGGCGGTGGGCAGGGCTGCGCTGCGCCGGCGGCGTCCTGCCGGGCACACGGCAACGGATTCGCGCTGGACAGTGCCTGCCCCGCCGGTCTAGGCTGCCCGCGCCACGGTTCCGCAATGCGGATGAAAAGGGAATGCAGTCCGGGGATACCCCCCAAATCTGCAGCTGCCCTCGCAACTGTAGGCGGCGAGTTCGCGATCATGCCACTGGCCACAGGCCGGGAAGGGATCGTCGGATGTCCGAGCCGCGAGCCAGGAGACCTGCCATGGCATCGGTTCAACCGCCGGCGAGGTGCCCGGCAGGAGGCGACGACATGGACAATGACGGACAGCCGCCAGGCAGCGGCGTTTTTCGGGCAGGCCGGATTCAGGCAGCAACGGCCCTTGCGGCCTCGCTTGCAGAGGATGCCGCATGTCCCGCCACACCGCGTTAGGTGCCGGCGGTGCGGGCCAGGCCGCACCAATCCGCATCGATCTGGCCGGCTATGCCCGCGACGACGGCGCCACCGGGCATGCCGCAATCATCGAACTGGCCGAGACGGCCGACCGGCTGGGCTTTGGCGGCATCTGGTTCAACGAATTCCATTTCCGTCGCAACGGCCTGCCTTACCCGTCCCTGCTTCTGCTCGGTGCGGCGGTACTGGCCCGGACCGAACGGCTGCGGTTCGGAACCTCGATCCTGGTGCTGCCGCTGCATCACCCGTTGATGCTGGCCGAGCAGATCGCGCAGCTTGACGTGCAGGGCGGCGGGCGACTGGATATCGGTGTCGGCCGCGGCACCGAGCCGTCGAGTTTTGCCGCTCTGGGGCTGGACCCGGCCGATGCGCGTGCGCGGTTTGACGAATGCCTGCGGGTGATGCTGGCCGCGTGGCAGCACCCCGTTAGCAGCGGCGCCGGGCCGCACTGGCCGTTTCGCGATGTCGCGGTCGGCCCTGCCCCGCTGCAGCGACCGCACCCGCCGGTCTACATGGCTGCCGTTTCGCCCGACAGTATTGCCCTCGCGGCGCGGCACGGGCTGGCGTTGCTCTATTCGCTGGAACCGAACGAGGATCGCCAGATCGCACCCTGGCGCGCGGCGCTGGACGGGCATGCAAGCCGCAAGGCCCTGCTGCGGGCGTCATCGCTGTCGCGCTATGTGCTGGTCGCACCCCGCCGCGCCGCTGCACTGGCGCAGCTTGACGGGCTGCTTGAGCGGCTGAATGCGCGCCGCGCCGCCCGTGCCGGGGCGCAGGGCAACCCGCCCCCGCCGCCCCGCACACGCGAACAGATGCTGGCCGGCCATGCCATTGCCGGCACGCCCGAGGAGTGCCACGACCAGATCAGGGCGTTGTGCGCCCGATACGAAAGCCGCTCGCTGCGGGTCTATTTCAGCGCTAACGGCCTGATCCCCATGGCCGAGGCCGAAACCGCGATGCGGCTGTTCGCGGCCGAGGTTCTGCCCGCGCTTTCGCAGCCGGTCAGCCTGAAAAAGGCGACATGAGCCGTTTCCAGTCGATCTGTTATGTAATAACATAACAGTCACTGTCCTGCCCACCCTGAAGGAGCTCGCATGCCCCACCTGCACAACCACCTTTTCGCCGCGGCCATTCTGGCGCTGCTGTCCGCCCCGGCGGCAGCCCAGACGGGCTTTCCCGTGACCGATGTGAACTGCGATGTCACCACCGTCCACGAGGCCCCGCCGCAGCGCGCCGTCACCCTGTCGAACAATGCCACCGAACTGATGCTGGCCCTTGAGCTGCAGGATCACATGGTCGGAACCTCGTACATGGGCAACCTGCAGATCAGCCCGCAGTACGAAGAGGTCTACCTGAGCATCCCGATCCTGTCGCCGATGATCGCCACGACCGAACAGCTGATCGATGTCGAGGCCGATTTCGTCTATGCAGGCTATCCTGACGGTTTCTCGGAACGCTGGCACACCCGGGCCCAGCTGCATGATCTGGGAATGACCACACGGCTGAACATCGAGGGCTGCAACCTCGGCCCCTTCGGATTTGAAGACCTGTTCGAGGAAATCCGCGCCGTGGCCGCGATCTTCGGCGTGCCCGACCGGGCCGAAACGCTGATCGAAGGGTTGCAGGCCCGGCTCGATGCGGTGGATGCCGCACTCGAAGGGGTCGAGCCGCTGCAGGTCTTCATCTACAATGGCGGCGACGCCCCGCCGCGCGCGGCGCTGGGCCACACCATGCTGAACAGCATCGTGGCGCAGGCCGGCGGCGTGAACATCTTCGGCGATGTGGCCCGGCGCTATGGCACCGTGTCCTGGGAGGAGATCGTGGATCGCAACCCCGATTTCATCGTGGTGTTCTATTCGGGTACCGACGCCGGCCAGGTCGTGGCCAACCCCGAGGCCGACATCGCCGCCGCCCGTATCGAGCTTCTGCGCGCGGCCGAGGTGGTGGCCGACGTGACCGCCATCCGCGAAGACCGCTTCATGCCGGTCAGTTCGGTCATCGGGCAGCCCGGCCCCAG
>SKWP01000206.1 GCA_007128865.1 Paracoccaceae bacterium | reverse complement strand
CAGAAGGGCCGCCATCAGGGTGGCAGCAAATGGGTCGGCACCGCCGGTACCTCGCCCTTCGGCGCCTGGGGCTACAACCCCGAAGGCGTGCGCATCGGCCAGACCGAAAGCCGCCACCAGCGCGCGGTGAAGGTCTGGGACAAGCGCGAGTTCCGCGATTTCGACGACTCGGTGGAGCTTGGCACCCGCAACATCAAGGTGGCGCTGAAGCGGCTGCGCAAATGGGCGCGCGACGGCGCCGAGGAAGAACTTGACCTCGACGGCACCATTCGCGCCACCGCCGAACAGGGCTGGCTTGACGTCAAGACCCGGCCCGAACGGCGCAACGCCGTCAAGGTGCTGCTGTTTCTGGATGTGGGCGGGTCGATGGACCCGCATGTGAAGGTGGTGGAGGAACTCTTCAGCGCCGCGCGGGCGGAATTCAGGCACCTTGAGCACTGGTATTTCCACAACTGCCTTTACGAGGGCGTCTGGCGCGACAACCGGCGCCGTTGGGAGGCGCAGACCCCCACGGCAGAGGTGCTGCGCACCTACGGGCCGGACTGGAAATGCATCTTTGTCGGCGATGCCAGCATGAGCCCTTATGAAATCACCCATCCCGGCGGCGCCAACGAACACTGGAACCCCGAAGCCGGAGGCGTCTGGCTGCAGCGGGCGCGGGCGCAGTGGCCGGCAAACCTGTGGATCAACCCGACCCCCGAACGCTACTGGGCGCATTCGCATTCGATCCGTCTGATCCGCGAGATCTTCGAGGACCGCATGGTGCCGATGACGCTGGACGGCATCGCCCGCGGCGTGAGGGAATTGGGGCGTTGACATGACTTAGAATCGTTCTAAGTTGTCGCGTGCCAGCCAGCCGAAAGCCAGCCAGCATGACCGAACCCACGATCCTTCTGGTCTTCGTGGCGGCGCTGATCACAGCGCTTGCCACGGGGCTCGGGGCCTTGCCGCTTCTGATAAGCCGCGCGGTCAATGGCCGCTGGCTTGGCATCGGCAATGCGGTGGCGGCCGGGCTGATGCTGGCGGCCTGCTACAGCCTGATCATCGAAGGCTTCGAATTCAGCCCGCAGCGCACGCTTGCCGGCGTCGTGGCCGGTGTCGGGCTGATCATGCTCGCCAACCGCTGGCTCAAGCGGCACAACGGCCACAGCATCGCCGATATCGGCGGCGCGGACGGCACCAAGGTGCTGCTGATCATCGGCATCATGACAGCCCATTCCGCGGCCGAGGGTGTCGGGGTGGGCGTCGGTTATGGCGGTGGCCGGGAACTGGGCGATTTCATCACCGTGGCGATTGCGCTGCACAACGTGCCCGAGGGGCTGGCCATCGCGCTGATCATGGTGCCGCGCGGCGCCACGGTTGCAAGGGCGGCGCTGTGGAGCATTGTCTCCAGCCTTCCGCAACCGCTGCTTGCGGTGCCGGCCTTCCTGTTCGTGCTGACCTTCGCGCCATGGCTTCCGGTCGGGCTGGGCCTGGCTGCCGGCGCAATGCTGTGGATGATCTTTTCCGAGCTTCTGCCCGAAGCCAGTTCCGAAATCGGCAGCGAAACCCTGGGCGCGGTTGTGGTGCTGGCCTTTGCGGCGATGCTGGGGGCAACGCTGCTGATCGGCTGACAGCCTCAGCGACGGCGCAGCCGGATCACCACATCGACCCGCGCAACCTCGGTTCCCTCGGGCGGGGCCGGCAGGCGCGAAAAACGCAGCTCCTGTGCCGGAGCGTCGGTCAGTTCCTGGGTGTCTTCCCAGTAGAAATGCGGGTGATCCTCGATCCGGGTATCGAAATACGACCGGGTTCCGTCAACCGTCACTTCCTGCAGCAAGCCGGCATCGCAGAAGGCCCGCAGGGTATTGTAGACCGTGGCCAGCGAAACGGATTCTCCGCTGTCGCGTGCCGCGGCAAACAGGCTTTCTGCGGTCACATGCCGGTCGCGCCCGTCGCCGACCAGAAGCGCGGCCAGAACCGCCCGCTGCCGTGTCGGCCTGACCCCGGCGCGGGCCAGCCACGCGTTGCCGCGGTCGGCGGCTGCATCATCGATACTGGGTGCGTTTTCGTCCATCCTGGGCAAATATAAAGCCCGATCGGACCGGATTTCAAATGGAAACACGACAAATCCGCTTTTGCACCCGTTTATCGACACGCACGCTGTTGCGCCATGCCCACCGCGCAGGGTGCTTGCCCTGTTCCGCTACCGGGTGCTAGACCTGCGCGCGACCGCTATCAGAAGGACCAAGGCCCATGGCGCCATACCCTAACCGGTTCGACCGCGAGGCGCTTCTGGCCTGTGCGCGGGGCGAGCTTTTCGGCCCCGGCAATGCCCAGCTTCCCGAACCTCCGATGCTGATGATGGACCGCATCACCGATATCTCGGCCGACGGTGGCGCGCATGGCAAGGGCCATGTGGTGGCGGAATTCGACATCCACCCGGATCTGTGGTTCTTTGCCTGCCATTTTCCGGGCAACCCGATCATGCCCGGCTGTCTGGGGCTCGACGGGCTCTGGCAGCTGACCGGCTTCAATCTCGGCTGGCGCGGCTGGCCGGGGCGGGGCTATGCGCTGGGGGTGGGCGAGGTCAAGCTGACCGGCATGGTCCGGCCGGATCGCCGCATGCTGCGCTACTTTGTCGATTTCACCAAGGCAATCCAGACCCGCCGCCTGACCATGGGCGTTGCCGATGGTCGGGTCGAGGCCGACGGCGACGTGATCTATCAGGTGCGCGACATGAAGGTGGCGCTGAGCGAGAGCTGAAGGGGAACCGCGAGCTGGGAACCCGCGAGGGTGCAGGCACCGGACGAGGGGCGGGGCCTGCCGAACAGGCACGGCGGTGAGGTTGCGAAGAACCGGCTGCGCATGTGTCAGGCTGCCCGTTCGCCGGCGACCTGTGCCCCCCGGCCGCGCCGGTCGCCCTGCTCACCGGGGATCGATCAGGCGGTGGTGCCGCCATCGCCCTCTCGGGAAGGCATCAGGAAATGCCCGCTGGCCTGCGCGAAGGGGCGACGCCGGTTGTCCTGCCAGGCCTCGGCCCGGACGGACGCATAGCGCCGGCCCGTCCGGGTGATGCGGGCCCGCGCATAGGCATCGCGCGGCAGGCCCGACCGCAGGTAATCCACACTGAAGTCGATGGTCTTGGGCAACCGCGGAAGGTTTTCAGGGTCCAGCCTCGCCGCATCCAGCCGCCCGCTTTCCATTTCGTCCCAGAGCAGGGCCCAGGAAAGCTCGATGATCGCGGTCACTTCCAGAAATGCCGCCGTCACGCCGCCGTGAAGGGCCGGCAGATCGGGGTTTCCAAGCAGGTGATCGGAATAGGGCAGCACCGCGGTCAGTTCGTCGCCGCGCCGATCAAAGACGATACCCAGAAAGCGGATGTAAGGAACCCCGCCGACCAGGGCTGCAAGCACCGCATCGCGGCGCTGCTTGACTGCCTGCACCGGTTCTGGCGGCACGCGGCCGGGGCCCGGCGGGTTGCGTCCGGTCATGGTTCACCCTTCCGGTCTATGGTGAAGGCACCTGTCGCGGTGGCCACCGGGCGGCTGCTGTCTTCGTCGGTGGCCACCGCCCGGACAAAGACGACTGCCCGGGTGATGTGATAGCAATCCGCGGTGGCGGTTATGCGCTGCCCGGGCGTGGCCGGGCGCATGTAATCGATGCGCAGGTCGATGGTCGCGGTGCCTTCGGCCTCGGGCAGGCTGTAGACGGCGGTTCCCCCGCAGGTGTCCATCAGCGCCGAAACCGCGCCGCCATGGATCACACCCGTTCTGGGATCGCCGACCAGGCGTGCATCCCAGCCCATCGAAAGCGTCGCGCGCCCCTGCCCGATCGCTTCCACACGCAGGCCGAGTGCGCGGGCATGGGGCAAGGCAGCGATGAAGCCTTCGGCCGTCGACCTGTCCATTTCCGGCATGATGAATTCCCCCGGCCCGCGTGTTTCCCGCAGTCTTTACCGCCATTCGGCCGGCCGCAAGCATGATTGCAAAATGGCCATGCGGCAATCGGGCATCCCGTCATGGTTGCGGCGTTTCCCCGATGCACTAAAATGACGATCCGGAGGAGTCTGCGGTGGCCGAAGAAACACTGGACTTCAAGGCAATGTGCGCGCGCTTTGACGTCACGCCGCGCACCCTGCGCCATTACGAATACGTCGAGCTTCTGCAGCCCCGCCGCGAGGGGCGCAAGCGGCTGTACGGCCCGCGCGAGGTTGCGCGGATGACCCTGATCCTGCGCGGCCGCCGATTTGGCTTCGCGCTCGAGGAAATCCGCCAGTGGCTGGAAATCTACGACCGCCAGGGCACCGAAGCCCAGTTGCGGGCGTGGCTGGAACTGGCAGACCGTCAGCTTGCCGTGCTGCGGCTGCGGCAGGCCGAACTGGCTGAAACCATCACCGAGCTTGAAGGCCTGCGCACCCGGTCCGCTGCCATGCTGGATGGCGGCGCGGTGGCGGAAGGCGACGCAACGTTACGTTGACGTAAACGTTATTCCCGCTTGCACGAAGCACCCCTGCGATCATAGCTGAGGGAAAGCGTCAGACACAGAGGCCGGCCATGCCGGTTCGAACCATGCAAATTGCCCGGAAGGCACCAGAACCGGCACCTGCCGACGAGACGATGACCATCCGCCAGATGTGCGACGCCTTTGGCGTAACCCCGCGCACCCTGCGGTTCTATGAAAGCAAGGAACTGCTGTTTCCGATCCGCCGGGGCCAGACGCGGCTGTTCACCCGCCGCGACCGGGCGCGGCTGAAACTGATCCTGCGCGGCAAGCGTTTCGGCTTCGCGCTTGAGGAAATCCGCGAGCTTCTGGACCTTTACGACCGCGACGACAGCCAGCTGATCCAGCTTCGCAAGACCTATGACATCGCCCGTGTCAGGTTGTCCGAGCTCGAACGCCGCCGCGCCGAACTGGAAGACGCCATCAGCGAGTTGAAGGCCGAGCTGGCCTGGGGCGCCGGTGTGCTGGGCCTCGACCCGGCCGAAACGCCGGCAACAGGCAGCGACTGACCGGCCGTCAGGGCAGGAGAACGCGCCATGACCTTCTATTCGCCGCCGCTGGAGGATTTTGCCTTCGTGCTGCATGACGTTCTTGCGGTGCAGGACAGCGGCATCCCCGGCTATGACGAGCTTGACGCCCAGACCACCGCCGCCATCCTGGGCGAGGCCGGCCGGCTGGCCGCCGAGGTGCTTGCGCCGCTCAACCCGGTCGGCGACCGGCAGGGTTGCAGGCTGTCGAATGGCGACGTCACCACGCCCGATGGCTTTGCCGATGCCTACCGGCAGATGTGCGCGGGCGGTTGGGCGGGGCTCGACTGCCCTGCCGAATACGGCGGCCAGGGCATGCCATATCTGATGAACGCGGCCACCGGCGAGATGTTCATCTCGGCCAACATGGCGTTCAACATGTATTTCGGCCTCACCCATGGCGCGGTTTCGGCGATCCTTGCCCATGGCAGCGCGGACCAGAAGGCCACCTATCTGCCGCGCATGGTCGACGGGCGCTGGTCGGGCACCATGAACCTGACCGAACCGCAATGCGGAACCGACCTTGGCCTGATCCGCACCCGGGCCGAACCGCAGCCGGACGGAAGCTACCGCATCACCGGCCAGAAGATCTGGATTTCGGCCGGCGAACACGACCTGACCGAAAATATCGTGCATCTGGTTCTGGCGCGCATCCCCGGCGGGCCCGAAGGTGTCAGGGGCATATCGCTGTTCATCGTGCCCAAGTTCCTGCCCGATGCACAGGGCAATCCCGGTGCTCGCAACGGTGTGGCCTGCGCCGGGCTCGAACACAAGATGGGCATCCACGGCAACGCCACCTGCGTGATGGTCTATGACGGCGCCACCGGATTCCTGATGGGCGAGGCCCACAAGGGGCTGCGCGCCATGTTCACGATGATGAACGAGGCACGGCTCGGTGTCGGCCTCCAGGGGCTGGCGATGGGTGCGGTTGCCCATCAGAACGCCGCCGCCTTTGCCCGGGAAAGGCTGCAGGGGCGTGCGGTGGCGGGGCCGGCCAACCCAACGGGCCCGGCCGATCCGGTTATCGTCCACCCCGACGTGCGCCGGGCGCTGATGGATCAGAAGGCCTTTGTCGAAGGGGCGCGGGCCTTTGCGCTGTGGGGTGCGACGCTGATCGACCGCGCGCACCGGTCGCACGACCCTGCCGCCGAAGCGCTGATCTCGCTTCTGACCCCGGTGCTCAAGGGCTTCCTGACCGACAAGGGATTCGAGACCGCGGTCAGTGCCCAGCAGATCTGGGGCGGCGCCGGCTATACCCGCGCGGCCGGGATGGAACAGTTCGTGCGCGATGCGCGGATCGCGATGATCTATGAGGGCACAAACGGCATTCAGGCGCTCGATCTTGTCGGGCGCATGCTGGGGGCAGATGGGGGGCAGGCGTTTAGGGCCTTTCTCGGCCTGCTTCGCGATGCGCTTGCGGAAAACGCCGATGACGCACAATTCGCCACCGAGTTCCTGGAGCCCCTGAAGGCCGCATCGAATGATCTGCAGGCCGCTGCGATGCTGTTTGCCGAAGAGGGCGCCGGGCGGCCCGAGTTCGCCCTTGCCGGGGCCTGCGACTTCATGCACCTTTTCGGGCATGTCTGTGTTGGGCTGATGTGGGTGCGCATGGCGGCTGCCGCGCGTGCCGGTCTGGCCGGGGGCGCAACGAATGCGGCCTTCCTGAACGCCAAGCTGGCCACCGGAAGGCACTACATGGCGCGGTGCCTACCGGCCACGGCCCTGCATCTGGCACGCATCCGGGCCGGCGAGGGCAGCGTCATGGCGCTTGACGCCGAAGCGTTCTGAGCCGTGCGGACAATGGCAGGAAGGAACACGGAATGCCGAAACGAATGCGCCTTACCCGCCGCTTCCCGGTTGCGATGACCGAAGACGGCTACCGCCGCCTGCGGCGGTTCGCCGAAGAGGCCGGAACCGACGAAAGCACCGCGCTGTCGTTCCTGTTCGAGAATTTCGACAGCGTCACCGACCGCTCTGCCCTGATACACCGGATGCGGTTGTTCGGCCGGGACATGGCAGAGCGCAAACGCTGACCGACGCATCGCCAATGGAGGCAACCGCCATGACCGCAACGCTCTACTGCTTCGGGGAATCCGGCAACGCCTACAAGGCCGCGCTGACGATGCAGGTCGCGGGTTACCCCTGGACGCCGCGGTATGTGGATTTCTTTGGCGGCGAGACCCGCACCCCCGAATACCGCACGCTGAACCCGATGGGCGAGGTTCCGGTGCTGGTCGAGGGCGAAACGGTGCTGTCGCAATCCGGGGTTATCCAGTTCCATGTCGCCGAACGCACAGGAACGCTGCTTGGCAAGGACGCGGACGCGCGCCGGGAAGTCCTGCGCTGGGTGCTGTGGGACAATCACAAGCTGTCCGGTCAGGCCGGCACCACCCGGTTCCTGATGAACTTCCTGCCCGAGGCAAAGCGCCCCGCGGGCGTGATCCCTTATCTGCAAGTGCGTCTCAAGGCCGCCTTCAAGACCCTCGACACGCATCTTTCGGGCCGCGAATGGATCGTCGGCGATGCGCCCAGCCTCGCCGACACGGCCTGTTGCGGGTATCTTTATTATCCCGAACCGTTCGGCTTCGACCGCGGCGCCTGGCCGGCCATCGACGCCTGGCTCGACCGCATCGCGGCGCTGCCGGGCTGGAAACACCCCTATGAGCTGATGCCGGGCTCACCGGCCGACCGGGCCTGAACCCGGCCCAGGCCGCCGGGCGCCGAAAGGAGACGACATGACCGAAGCCTACATCTATGACGCGGTGCGCACCCCGCGCGGGCGCGGGCGGGCTGACGGCAGTCTGCACGAAGTCACCGCCGTCCGGCTTTCGGCGCTGGTCCTGAACGCCCTGAAATCCCGCAACGGGCTGGATACCCGCGCGGTCGAGGATGTGATCTGGGGCAATGTCACCCAGATCGGCGAACAGGGTGGCTGCCTTGCCCGGACCGCGGTTCT
>SKWP01000424.1 GCA_007128865.1 Paracoccaceae bacterium | reverse complement strand
TACGCCCGGCGTTGATGGCCGGGCGCGCTTGCCGGGCCGCCAGTCATGAGGCTTTCGCCGCGGGCAGGCGAAGTCAATCGCCGGATGGCGTTGGCAAGCGGATTTCCCGGCGGGAATGGCGACGGGGATGCGTTCCACACTGTACATGGTATCGCGGTTATGCAACGATCCGGCAATGCAGGATTCCACTATAAGGAATTTCATGCCGATTTCCGCTGCCCGGCCGGGTCGGCCCGCTGGGTCTCAGTCGCTCTGCAACCCGAAGGTGGCCTGCCCGGGCTGCCCGTATGTGACGATCGCATGAAGGCCACCTGTTTCCGCTTCTGCCCGCCGTCGGGGGACTGCCCCTGTGCTGCGTGGCGGCCTTCCGATCCGGCCCATGCCTGACGCCGGCTCCGAACCGCCCAGAAAACCGGCCCGGCGGTTTGCCGCCATTCCCGCCGTCCGTTTGCTTGCCAGCGGACCGTTTGCGATCTATTCGCCGTTCAACTTCCTTTCGCTCACCGGCTCATGGGGGCAGCGGGTCGCTGCCGGATGGCTGGTCTGGGAATGGACAGGATCAGGCTTCTGGCTCGGCGTGCTGGCGCTGGCCGACCTTGCCCCGGTGGTGCTGATCGGTCCGTTTGCCGGGGTGCTGGCCGACCGCTGGTCGCGCATGACCGTGAATCGGGTCATTCACTCCATCCTCGTGGTGCTTTCGGCACTGCTGGCGCTGCTGATCTTCTTCGATCAGATCACCCTTGCGTTGCTGATCGGTCTGATCGGGTTGAACGGAACGCTTTCGGCACTCGCACAGCCCGCCCGCCTGGCGCTTGTACAGGAACTCGTGCCGCGTGAGGATGTCGGCTCGGCGGTGGCGATCAACTCGGTCAATTCCAACATGGCGCGACTGATCGGCCCGGCGGTGGCGGCCACGATGATCATCCATGTCCACATCGGTTGGGTGTTTCTGGGCAATGCGCTGGTGACGGCGCTGTTCACGCTGGTGCTGGGGCGGCTGAAGCTGTTGCCAACCCCCCGGCGGCAGCTTTCGGGCGGGGTCCTGGCCCAGATCGGGCAGGGCTTTGGCTACCTTCTGGCCGAGCGGGCACTGCGTCTGGTGCTGCTGGTCAATCTGCTGGGCGGGGTGCTGGTGCGTTCGCTGGGCGAACTGCTGCCTGCATTCGCGGCGCGCAGCTTTGCCGATACCGCCACCGGGCTGGCGACGTTGACCTCGTCGCTGGCATTCGGCGCGGTCATTGCCGGGCTGACCATCGGGCGGCTGGGGTCGGAAGGCAGGCTCATGCGCCAGGGGGCTTACGCATGGGCGATAGCGGCGGTTTTCGGTGTGGGTTTCGGGCTGGTATCATCGCCCTGGGCGGCGATGCTGTGTGTCTGCGGGCTCGGGCTGTGGATAGCGCGGGGGTTGATTCTGGCACAGACCTTCGTGCAGTTGCGCGCCCCGGACGAGATGCGCGGCCGCGCGCTGAGCGTGCATGGCCTGATCGTGCGAAGCAGCCCGGCCATCGGTGCGCTGATGATCGGCACTGCGCTGGATGCGATGGGGCTGGCATGGTCGGTTTCGGCCGCGATGTTGCTGTTTGCCCTGGCCTTCATGGCGCTCATGCCGGTGGTCCTGCGGCAATCGGCGCGGATCGATTCCGGCCAGGGCTGAGCTTGGGTGGCCGGCGGCCTTCTGTTCGGCGCCGCCGGATGTGTTGCGCGCACCAGGCCGTGCAGGCGGGCGTCGTATCAGACGTAGCCCAGTTCCCTGATCCGTTCCTGCACCTTGCCGATCTCGTCGCGCATGGCCTCCAGCGCCTGATCGACACGATCCGGCGTCATCCGGCTCGCTGTCGCGGTGATGCTGAGCGCGCCATAGGGGTGCCCGGTGCGGCCGGTGATCGGCAGGGCCACCGCCATGATGTCGGGAGAGGCGACTGCCGGCTGATGGACATACCCCTGAATGCGCGCTGAAGCGACCCGCTCGGCCACGGTTTCTGCCGTCAGCCCGAAGGCAGCATATCGCGGTGCGCAGTGCTCGATGATCATCTGCGCCTCGTTGTCGGGCAGGGCCGAGAGCAGCGCGAGGCTTCCGGCTCCGATGCCGAGCGGTCGGCGCTGGCCGATTTCCACCGTGCAGGTGCGGATCGGAAAGCTGCCTTCGCGGCGGTCGGCGCAGACGCTGTCCAGCCCGTTCCGGACGCTGAGATAGACGGTATCGCCCATGCGTTCGGCCAGGGCGTTCATCGACGGCTCGCAGATTTCACGGGCGTTGAAATGGGGAAATGCGGTGGTGAACAGTTCGAACAGAAGCGGCCCGAGGTGGTAGCGACGGGACCGTTTCTCGCGCGCCAGAAAGCCGACGCTGTGCAGGGCGGTCACGATCCGGTGCGCCGTGGACTGTTCCAGCCCGGCCAGCCGCGCGATCTCGTTGAGCTTCATGCCTTCGGCATTGTGGGCGGCGACAATCCGCAGCAGCGCTGCAATCCGAACCGTCCCGAGCGCACCCTGTGGCGCGACATCGGCAACATATCGCGCCCAGCCCGAGCGGCCGGATTCGGCTGCCTGCGAGTCATCTTCTTCCAATAGTTGGTCTCTGCGCTCGACTTCGGTCATTATCTGGCTGCCTTCATCCACAATGTGATTTCTTCTTGCCGGATCGTTCCGGATGGCGTAACGTCCGGCCACATCCCTTCCCACTATATGGGTAAAATCGCCAATGTACAACGATCCCGGCCCCGCATCCCGGCTTGCAGTGGAATTCATCAGGGGCGCATCCGCCGTGCCATCGGCGCGCTGCCGTATCCGCCGGGGGCCGCGCCCATGACCGCAGTCTACGACCTGTTCATCAACAACGAACGCGTGCGCGCCGCCGATCAGGAGCGTTTCGACGCCGTCAATCCCTACACTCGCGAAGCCTGGGCCTCGGTCCCGCAGGCGAGCGAGGCCCAGGTGGCCGAAGCGGTTTCCGCGGCCCGCCGGGCCTATGATCGCGTCTGGCGTCGCACCTCGGGCTATGAACGTAGCCGGATGCTGCTGCGGCTGGCCGACATCATCGACGCCAACGCCGACCGGCTGGCGATCATGGAATCGACCGACAACGGCAAGGCAATCCGCGAAACCCGCGGCCAGATGACCTCGGCGGCACGGGCCTACCGGTTCTTTGCCGGACTGGCCGACAAGCTGACCGGCGCAACCATCCCCATCGACCGCAAGGACGCCTTTGACTTCACCCGGCGCGAACCGATGGGCGTCTGCGTGCTGATCACCGCGTGGAATTCGCCGATGGGGCTGCTTTCCAACAAGCTTGCGCCGGCGCTGGCGGCGGGCAACTGCGTGGTGGTCAAGCCGTCCGAACACGCTTCGGTCACAACGCTGGAATTCGCCGATTTCGTGCGCGAGGCGGGGTTTCCGCCCGGTGTCGTCAATATCGTGACCGGCGATCACCGGGTCGGGCAGGCGCTGTTGCGCTCGGGCCGGGTGGACCGGGTGAGCTTTACCGGCAGCCCCGGAATCGGGGCCCGGATCGCTGCCGATGCGGGCGAAAGGCTGATCCCGGTCACCCTGGAACTGGGCGGCAAGTCTCCGAACATCATCTTCGACGATGCCGATCTTGACCGTGCGGTGCCGGGCGCGCTGGTGGGCATCTTCTCGGCCACAGGGCAGACCTGCATCGCAGGGTCGCGGCTGCTGGTGCAGCGCGGGGTCTGCGACGAGGTGGCCGAACGGCTGGTGGAGCGGGCAAGGCGCATCCGCCTTGGCGACCCGCTGGACAAGCGCACCCAGATGGGCACGGCGGCGAATGAGCCGCAGTTCCGCCGCATCCTCGACTGCATCGCCCAGGGCGAGGCCGACGGCGCCACCCTGGCGACCGGCGGGCGCGCGGCCACGGGCGAGGGGCTGGCGCAGGGCTTCTTCATCGAGCCGACGATCTTTACCGGGGTGCGCAACGATATGGCGCTGGCGCAGGAGGAAATCTTCGGTCCGGTGCTTTCGATCATTCCCTTCGATACCGAAGAGGAAGCGGTCGCCATCGCCAACGACACCCGATACGGTCTGGCCTCGGGCGTCTGGACGACCGACATCTCGCGCGCGCTGCGCATGGTCGATGCGATCCACGCCGGGACCGTCTGGGTCAACACCTACCGGATGGCGCAGGCGATGGCGCCCTTCGGCGGCTATCGCGATTCGGGTTTTGGGCGCGAACGCGGGGTCGAGGCGCTGGACCAGTATCTCCAGACCAAGAACGTCCTGATCGATTACGCCGCCGAAGTCCGCGATCCGTTCGGCGACTGAGCGCACGCCTTTCCAAATTTCCTGTTTCCCGGAGAGTTCAGAGCCATGGCCAGAGACCCGGATTTCTTCAAGGGCAAGACCGCAGTGATCACCGGCGCCGGCAGCGGCATCGGCCGCGCGGCGGCAATCATCTTTGCGCGCGAAGGCGCCCGCGTGCTGTGTGGCGACATCGACCATGCCGGCGGTGCCGAGACGGTTCGGCAAGTCCGCGCGGCAGGGGGCGAGGCGCTGTTCGTCCCGGTGGATGTGACGCGCCGGGACGAGGTGCGGGCGCTGATCCGCTTTGGCATCGATACCTGGGGGCGCGTCGATTTCCTGTTCAACTCGGCGGGTTCGGCGCTGAAACGATGCGGCTTTCTGGAAATCGACGATGCGCTCTGGGACAGGAGCTATGATCTGAATGTCAAGGGCACCTTCTTTGCCATGCAGGAGGTTCTGCCCCACATGCTCGAGCGCGGATCGGGCACTATCATCAATGTTGCCAGCATGGCGCACAAGCGCGGCGGACCGGGTGGTTCGGTGCATTATGCATCCGCCAAGGGCGCAGTGGTCACGCTGACCATGGGCGTGGCCCGTGAATTCGCCGATCGCGGCATACGCTGCCTTTCGGTGTCTCCGGCCAGCGTTGCAACGCAGTTCCAGGCAGCCTCCGGTACCTCGCGCGAGATGGAGGACAGGATCATTGCCGGCATTCCGATGAAGCGCATGGCCGAAGCCGACGAGATCGGGGAACTGGTGGTGTTCCTGTGTTCCGATGCCTGCCCCTTCATGACGGCCGACACCGTCTATGTGAGCGGCGGAGGCGGTTTCCGCTGAGCCGGCCGCCGGCCGGGTGGGGGGGCGAGGATGATCGCTTATGACAAGCTGAAGGCGCATCGCTTCGAACCGGTGGTGCAGTCCTATACCGCGCGGGACTGCTGGCTTTATGCACTGGGCCTGAACATCGGTGCCGATCCGATGGACCCCGCGGCGCTGCGCCATGCCGCCAGCGACTCGCCCGAGCCGGTCGTGACCATGCCGATGATGCTGGGCCGGCCGGGGCCATGGATGCAGGATCCGGAAGTCGGCATCGACTACCGCCGGATCGTGGTCGGCGAAGTTGGCTTGCGGCTGCACGCCCGTCTGCCCCCGGCCGCGACCCTGCGCGCCGATCACAGCATCCTGCGCATCACCGACAAGGGCGCCGGGCGCGGCGCGCTGGTGACGCTGTTGCGCCGGCTGACCGACACCGGCAGCGGCCGGTTGCTTGCCGAATACGAACAGGTGACCTTTTGCCGGGGCGATGGCGGCTTTGCCGTGGACGGGCGTCACGATCCGGCGCCGCCCCCATCGTCCTGGACAGTGCCCGACTGTCCTGCCGATACGGTGCTGGACCTGGCGACCCTGCCGCAGCAGGCACTGATCTTCAGACTGTCGGGCGATTACAACCCGCTGCATTCGGAACCGGAGGTTGCCCGCAAGGCCGGTTTCGAACGCCCGATCCTGCACGGGCTGGCAACCATGGGCATGGTCGGCCATGCGCTTGACAGGCTGTCGCGCGATTCCGGCGGCCCCGGGCTGGCGAGCCTGCGCGCCCGGCTTACCGGGCCGGTCATCCCCGGCGAAGTGCTGCGCCTGGCGGTTTGGCATGAGCCCGGAAGCGCCCGGTTTCGGACGGTTGACGGAAGCGGCCGCGAGGTTGTTGGCCTCGGCCAAGCCGAATTCCAAAATGTGGATTGACAGGAGGCTTCCAATGGCTCTCAATGGGCCCAATGTTCCGTGCCTTGCATGCGGTCGGGTGCTATAGCAATGCCTGCATGCATTATGTGGAATATCGGCGATTCCGGGTGGCGGCATGTCCCCGCTTGATGGATCTCCGCATGTCGTTTCTGGGTCGGGTGCTGGCGTGAACGAAGTCCCGCTGCTTCAGGTCGAGGATCTGTCGGTCCGGTTTGGCGCCGTCACCGCGGTGTCCTCGGTATCCTTTTCCGTTTCCAAGGGTGAAGTCTTTGGCGTGGTCGGCGAATCCGGTGCCGGCAAGTCTGCCACCGCCCGGGGCATCATCGGCCTGCTGCCCTCGACCGCCCGCATCGGCGGCAGTGTCCGTTTCAAGGGCGAGGAACTCATCGGCGCGTCTCGAACCCGGTTGCGTCGGGCCCGCGGCAGCGAGATCGGTTATGTGTTTCAGGATGCCCTGACGGCGCTCGACCCGGTCCGGACGATCGGCGCGCAGCTGGTCGAGGTGCTTCAGGTCCACCGTTCGGTGAGGAAGAAGGAGGCGCTGGAAGCCGCCGCCGAGCTGCTGGCCGAACTGCAGATTGCCGATCCGGCGCGAACGCTCAACGCCTATCCGCATCAGCTTTCCGGCGGCATGCGGCAGCGTGCGGTGATCGCCGCCGCGCTGATTGCGGACCCCGAGTTGATCATCGCCGACGAGGTGACCTCGGCGCTCGACGTGACCGTGCAGCGAAAGGTGCTGGATCTGCTGCTGGGTGTCTGCGCGGCGCGCGGCGCGGGGGTGATCATGATCACCCACGACCTGGGCGTTGTGGCCCAGACCTGCGACCGGGTGGCGGTTCTGTATGGTGGTATCGTTGCCGAGCAGGCAGACGTCTATTCGCTGTTCGACCGGCCGATGCACCCCTACACCGGGGCGCTGTTGCAGTCGATGCCGCGCATCGGCGACACCTCGGAATTCAAGCCCATACCCGGTTCGGCAATCCAGATCTTCGGCGATCTGCGGTTCTGCCCCTTTGCCGAGCGCTGCGCACGCGCAGGCGCCGACTGTCGACGCGCGGTCCCGCCTGAAAGCACGCGCGGCAACACCGTGTTCCGGTGCTTCCATCCGCTGGACGTACCGCAATGACGCCGACGTGATCCTGACCGTCGCCGGGAGGGGCGACCAACCAAGGGAGGAGAGGACAATGAAGGCATGTTTCGCCATCGGCCGCAGGGCAGGTCTGCTGTGCATGGCCGGGGCGCTGGCGCTGGGCGCCGGCATGGCCGCGGCGCAGGACCGTCAGCCATCGGGGACGCTGACCATCGGCTGGCCATGGGATCCCAGCACCATGGATGCGCAGATGCACCGCCAGCGTTTCACGCAGATGGTGTCGCACACGTTCCGTGAAAAGCTGTGGTATCTGCCACCGCCCGGCCTGACGACCGAGATCATGCTGGCCGAGGGTATCGAGCAGATTGACGAGACCACATATGACGTCAAGCTGCGCGAGGGCATCCTGTTCCATAACGGAGACGAATTGACGTCTGAGGATGTGGAATTCACCTATGCACGTCTCTTCGACCCCGACACCGCATCGCCCCGTGCCCGGATGGGCAACATGGGCAATATCGAGCGTGTCGAAGCGGTGGACCGCTACACCGCGCGCTTCTTCACCAAGGTGCCGTTCGGCCCGCCCGGTGATGCCATCACCGGGTTGAACTTCACTGCACAGGAGGTGTTGCACAAGGCCAGTACCGAAGCCCAATCGATTGATGAAGCGCGCACTGCGGGCCCAATCGGCGTCGGACCGTTCAAGTTCGTCGAATGGATTCCCGGCCAGAGGCTGGTGATGGAGGCCTTTCACGATTACTGGCAGGGGCCGCCGGGCGTGGAGCGCATCATCTGGCGCACGATCCCGGAAGAGGCCACGCGAGTAGCCGAACTGCTGGCCGGGTCGGTCGACATGATCCATCCGGTCACGCCAGATTTCGT
>SKWP01000183.1 GCA_007128865.1 Paracoccaceae bacterium | reverse complement strand
TGGAGGTAAAGCCGGACAGGAAGTGATACATTGCCTGCGCCGGTGAAAGCCGCGCGATCGGCGGCAGCACGCCGAACGCGTCACAGGTGAGCATGATCACATTGCGCGGGTGCCCGCCCATCGCCGTTTCGGAAGCATTGGAAATCGCCTCAAGCGGATAGGCACAGCGCGTGTTTGCCGTCAGGCTGTCGTCGGAGAAGTCGATTTCCAGCGTTTCCGGGTCGTAGACCATGTTTTCTATCACAGTCCCGAAGCGTTCGGTCGTGGCATAGATTTCCGGCTCTGCCTCCGGGTCCAGATTGATCGTCTTTGCGTAGCAACCGCCTTCGAAGTTGAAGATGCCGCGGTCGGACCAGCCGTGTTCGTCGTCGCCGATCAGCACCCGGTCGGGATCGGCAGAAAGCGTTGTCTTCCCGGTGCCGGACAGGCCGAAGAAAACCGCAGTGTCCACCGGGTTGCCGCGGGCATGATTGGCCGAGCAGTGCATCGGCATCACGCCGCGTTCGGGCAGGATATAGTTCAGAAGCGAGAACACCGCCTTCTTGTTCTCGCCGGCATAGGCGGTTCCGGCGATCAGGATCATCCTGGCCTCGAAGTCGAGCGCGATGACGGTGCCGGAGCGGCACCCGTGCCGGGCCGGATCGGCGACAAAGGACGGGCAGTTCAGCACCGTCCATTCGGGAACGAATGCTGCCAGTTCGGCCGGGTCGGGCCGGCGCAGCAGGTGGCGGATGAACAGGGCATGCCAGGCGAATTCGGTCACCACGCGAACGTCGAGCCGGTGCTCCGGGTCGGCGCCGGCATAGAGATCCTGCACGAAGTATTCACCGCCGGCCATGTGCGCGCGCATGTCGTCAAGCAGGCGCGCAAAGCATTCAGGGTCCATCGGGCGGTTGGTGTCCCACCAGATCGTGTCTTCGACCGATGCCCGGCGAACCACGAACTTGTCCTTCGGAGACCGCCCGGTATGGCTGCCGGTCTTGACCAGCAGCGCGCCGCCGCGGCCAAGACGCCCCTCGTCGCGGCGCAGGGCTGCTTCTACCAGTGCCGGTTCGTTCAGATTGTAATGGACGCGGCCAGGGTCGGAGATGCCCTGATGCTCCAGACGGTGCCTGGGGTTCACCCGTTCGCCAGTCATGCTTCTCTCCCGGTTCGGCCATGTGCCGCGTCGAATGTCCGCCGGTCCCGCGCGATGTGTCCAGCGCGTACCCGGCCCACAGTGCAGTGCCTATAACATGCTGAAAACGGAAGGGAACAGCACGGCTGCCGGCGTTAGCGCAATCAGCGGCAAGTTAGCGCAACCATGAGCGCCGGACAGGCAGGCGGCTGCGATATTGGCACAGGTTGACCGAAAACGGACGAATCGCATG
Source organism: Paracoccaceae bacterium (assembly GCA_007128865.1). Taxonomy (GTDB): domain Bacteria; phylum Pseudomonadota; class Alphaproteobacteria; order Rhodobacterales; family Rhodobacteraceae; genus Rhodobaculum. Next base: position 6,605 of record SKWP01000183.1, on the reverse strand, counting down.
GGCATCGTTACAGTATTTTATTGATTCCGCGCTGGAAAACCGGGACAATGCGGCAAAAATCGGGCAGCATTCATCTTGTGAGGACAGGCACCATGTCACGTATCGCTCTTGTTGACGACGATCGAAACATTCTTACTTCCGTAGCCATGACGCTGGAGGCCGAAGGTTTCGAGGTCGACACCTACAACGATGGCCAGACAGCGCTGGATGCGTTCAACAAGCGCATGCCGGACATGGCGGTGCTGGATATCAAGATGCCGCGCATGGATGGCATGGACCTGCTGCAGCGGCTGCGCCAGAAGACGTCGATGCCGGTGATCTTCCTGACCTCGAAGGACGACGAGATCGACGAGGTTCTGGGCCTGCGCATGGGCGCTGACGATTACGTCAAGAAACCGTTCTCGCAACGGCTGCTGGTGGAACGGATCCGCGCGCTTTTGCGTCGGCAGGAGGCGCTGGTTGCCGGTGATGCCGGCGGGCCATTGGAAGAATCCAAGGTCATGGTGCGGGGCAGCCTGACAATGGATCCGCTGCGCCACGCGGTGACGTGGAAGGGCGCCGATGTTTCGCTGACCGTTACCGAATTCCTGCTGCTCCAGGCCCTCGCTCAGCGCCCCGGCTTCGTGAAAAGCCGCGACCAGTTGATGGATGTGGCCTATGACGATCAGGTCTATGTGGATGACCGCACCATAGACAGCCACATCAAGCGACTGCGCAAGAAGCTTCGTGTCGCGGATCCGGAATTTTCGGCCATCGAGACCCTGTACGGGATCGGCTACCGCTATAACGAAGAATGACGCTTACCGCGGAGGCACAGATGCGTCCGTCCGAACCGCCAAGGCGCCGTCAGGCCGAGGTGGTTCTGGGCGAGGACTGGGTGCGCCCGGATTCCGGCGGCGAGAACGAATTGCGTGCCCGCCGCGAAAAGCGCGGCTGGATTTCGCTCAACCGGTCGCCTCTGGCGCGCAAGATCATCTTCTTCAATCTGCTTGCGCTGGTGGTGCTGGTCGCCGGCGTCCTCTATCTCAACCCGTTTCGCGACAGCCTCGTGGCCCAGCGCGAGGCGGCGCTGACGATCGAGGCCGAGCTGGTCGCGCAGTTGCTCGCGGTACCGGTACGGCGCGACGGCGATGCTTCGGCATTGCCCGTCGCCGACCCTGCAACCGTCATCGAACGGCTGCCGTTGCGCGACGGGATGATGCTGCATGTCTTCAACAGCCGCGGCGAGCTTGGGCATGTCGTTCGCGGCGAACGGCCCTTTGGCTCTGTGGCGGCACCGCGCAGCACGGTCATCACCGATTTTCTGAACCGCATCTGGAACGGTTTCGAAAGGCTTTTCGGCAGTTCAGCAGGGCTGGAAGACCCCGGCCGCATCGAGGCGGTTGCCCGCGACATGCTGGCCGATGCGCTGGGCGGGGCAAGCCGGGTGCTGAACTGGCGCACGCTGCAGGGCGAAACCATCGTTTCGGTGGTCGTGCCGATCATCGGCAACGGCACGATCCAGGGGGCGGTGGCGCTGTCGTCGGCAGCCGGCGAGATTGACGCGCTGGTTCGCAACGAGCGTGAACAGCTCTTGCAGATGTTCCTGATTGCGTTGCTGGTGTCGATTGGTCTCAGCCTGGTGCTGGCGTCCACCATCGCCAATCCGCTGGCCGATCTTGCCGCGGCAGCCGAGATCGGGCGCGACCGGAACGCCCGGAGGTCAGGCGCCGCTCGGGTCCGCATACCCGATCTTGCCGCCCGCCCCGACGAGATCGGGCGGCTTTCGGTGGCACTGCGGGGCATGGTTGCCGCGCTTTATGACCGGCTCGAATCCAACGAACAGTTCGCCGCCGATGTCGCCCATGAGATCAAGAATCCGCTCGCCTCGCTGCGTTCGGCGGTGGGAACGCTGCGCGTTGCCAAACGCGAGGATCAGCGCCAGACCTTGCTTGATGTGATCGACCATGACGTCCGCCGCCTTGACCGGCTGGTTTCGGACATTTCCAACGCCTCGCGGCTCGACAGCGAACTGGTCAAGGAACAGGAAGAAGCCTTCGACCTGCTGAAGATGCTGCGCAACCTGGCCGAACACCTGGGGCGCGAGGCCGAGGAAAAGGGCGTGGATTTCATCATCGACCTGCCCCCCGAGCCATTGCGCATCCAGGGGCTGGAGGGGCGGCTGGCCCAGGTGTTCGTCAACCTGATCACCAACGCCGTTTCCTTCTGCGAAAAGGGTGATGCAGTCCGGGTCTGGGCCCGTTCGCGCGAAAACCGGGTGCTGGTGGTGGTCGAGGATACCGGCCCCGGCATCCCCGACCAGGCGCTGACCAAGGTTTTCAAGCGCTTCTATTCCGAACGGCCGGTCAACCAGTTCGGCAATCATTCGGGGCTGGGGCTGGCCATTTCCAAGCAGATCGTGGAAGCCCATGGCGGGGTAATCTGGGCCGAGAACATTCGCAGGCCCGACGCCGACCCGAATTCGCCACCGCTGGGTGCGCGGTTCGTCGTCGGCCTGCCGGTCTGAACGGCCATGCCGGCGCCCGACAGCCAGCTGCCGCAACACACGGTCAGGCCGGACGGATCGCTTGACCTGCATGCATCGACCGTGGCCCTGCCGGGGTCTGGCGGGGCGCCGGCAGCGGGAGTGATGCTGTTCGGGCCGACAGGGTCCGGCAAATCCGAACTGGCGCTGGAACTGATGGCGCTGGGTGCCCGCCTTGTGGCCGACGACCGTACGCTTGTCGCACCCATGCCCGGCGGCGGGCTGGTGGCCAGCGCGCCGGCCGTGCTGCACGGTCTGATCGAGGCGCGCGGCATCGGGATCATGCGTGTCGAGGCGCTGCCCTCCGCGCGGCTGTATCTTGCCGTTGACCTTGGCAAGCGCGAGACAGAAAGGCTCCCGCCCGAACGCAGCATCGACATTCTCGGGGTGAGCCTGCCACTGCTTCACGCCGTGGAGAGCCGGGCTTTTCCCGCGGCACTTCTGCCATACCTACGTCAGGTCAGCACTGGAGCTTCGCCATGATCTCGCCTGGCGCCGTCGCGTCTGCCGCCGCTTCGGATACCGCGGCCGCAGCCGGCCGCGATCCGGAACCGGCGCAGCGGCTGGTGATGGTAACCGGCCTGTCCGGTGCCGGCCGCACGACGGCCATCAATGCGCTGGCCGATCTTGGTTTCGAGGTCATCGACGGCATGCCGCTTTCGCTGATCCCGCGGCTGTTCGAGGGGCCCCCGCTGCCGCGGCCGCTGGTGCTGGGCATCGACACCCGCACGCGGGGGTTTTCTGCCGCAGCGCTGGGCGATCTTCTGACCGATCTTGCCGCCGATCCGCGGATCGCCCTCGAACTGCTGTTTCTGGAGGCGTCACCGGACGCCCTGCTGCGGCGCTATTCCGAAACCCGCCGTCGCCATCCCGCCGCCCCGGCCGAAGACCCGCGCGCCGGCATCGCCCGCGAAACCGATCTGCTTGCCGCCGTGCGCGCCCGCGCCGATGTGCTGATCGATACATCCGAGATGTCGCCGCACGACCTGCGGGCGGAAATGACCAGCCAGTTCGCCCCGCCCGATGCGGCGCGGCTGGCCGTCACCATACAGTCCTTTTCCTATCGGCGCGGCATCCCGCGCGGTGCCGATGTGGTGCTGGACTGCCGTTTCCTGAACAACCCCTACTGGCAGGAACGGCTGCGCCACAAGGACGGGCGCGACCCCGACGTTGCAGCCTATGTGCGCAACGATCCACGATTCAACGCCTTTTTCGAGCGGCTCGCGGCCCTTGTGGCCCTGCTGCTGCCCGCACATGCCGAAGAGGGCAAAAGCCACTTCGGAATCGCGCTCGGCTGCACCGGAGGGCAGCATCGCAGCGTTTGCGTGACGGAAATGCTGGCCGAGACCCTTGCAGCCGACGGTTGGCAGGTGTCTAAGCGCCACAGGGAACTCGAGCAGCGGGTCGAACGGGCCCCCTACGGCTGAACGGAATGACAGGTTTGATCGGCATTGTCATCGTGGCCCATGGCGGATTGGCCAGGGAATACCTCGCCGCTGTCGAGCATGTGGTGGGCGCCCAGCCGGGGATGCGATCGATCACCATCGGCGAAGGGGACGACCGCGCCGCGAAACAGGCCGAAATCTGCGCGGTTGCCGATGCGGTGGACGAAGGCCATGGCGTGGTGATCGTGACCGACATGTTCGGCGGATCGCCTTCGAACCTTGCGCTGCGCGCCTGTTTCGGCCCCGACCGGCGGATACTATACGGTGCCAACCTGCCGATGCTGATCAAGCTTGCCAAGTCGCGGCATCTTCCGGTGGCCGATGCGGTTGCGGCCGGCCTCCAGGCGGGACGAAAGTACATCGATTGCGTCGACGTGGCCGAACTGAAGCGGCGCGAATGATCACCCGCACCCTGCGCATCGACAACGAGAAGGGGCTGCACGCCCGTGCCTCGGCCCGTTTTGCCGAGGTCGTCGAAGACCATGACGCCACCTGCGAGGTGGAACGCGACGGCATGCGGGTGCCCGGCGATTCCATCATGGGCCTGCTGATGCTGGGCGCCTATCGTGGCACCGAGATCACCATCCATGTCTCGGGCCCGGACGCCGAGGCGCTGGCCGAAGCGCTCGACCGACTGGTCAGCGGCCTGTTCGGAGAGGCCGCCTAACCGGCTCAGCGTGTCGGCACCGGCGTGTCGCCGCGATAGTCGTAGAATCCGCGCTGCGTCTTGCGGCCAAGCCAGCCGGCCTCGACATATTTCACCAGCAGCGGGCAAGGGCGGTACTTGGTGTCGGCAAGCCCGTCGTGCAGTACGTTCATGATCGCAAGGCAGGTGTCGAGCCCGATGAAATCCGCCAGTTCCAGCGGCCCCATCGGGTGATTGGCGCCCAGCTTCAGCGACCGGTCGATGGACTGGACCGAACCCACCCCTTCGTAAAGCGTATAGACCGCCTCGTTGATCATCGGGATCAGGATGCGGTTGACGATGAAAGCCGGGAAATCCTCGGCCATGGCCGGGGTCTTGCCCAGCCTTTCGACCACCTTGCGGCAGGCCTGGAAGGTCGCGTCGTCGGTGGCGATACCGCGGATCAGCTCCACCAGCTCCATCACCGGGACCGGGTTCATGAAGTGAAAACCCATGAAGCGTTCGGGCCGGTCGGTGCGGCTGGCCAGCCGGGTGATCGAGATCGACGAGGTGTTCGAGGTCAGGATGGTGTGCGGCTGCAGATGCGGCAGCAGATCCTCGAAGATCGCCTGCTTGACGGTTTCGCGTTCGGTGGCGGATTCGATGATCAGGTCGGCGCTGCCCAGATCGGCCAGCCGGGTGGTGGCGGTGATGCGCGCCAGCGCCGCCTTGTGATCGTCTTCCGAAACCTTCCCGCGCGAGACCTGGCGGCCGATATTGCGGTCGATCAGGCCCTTCGCCTTTGAAAGCTGGGCCTCGGAAATGTCGTTGAGCAGCACCCGATAGCCGGCCAGCGCCATCACATGGGCGATACCGGAGCCCATCTGCCCTGCACCGACGACGCCGACTGTCTCGATTTCCATGCCTTTTCCATCCTGCAGTTGCCGCGGGCACCATAGGCCCCGCCGGCCCCGGGGTGCAAGGGCCTGTACCGGCCTCAGGGCGTCTGTGCGGCGTGCTGCAGTGCGGGCAGGTCGGCGCCGCAGATCGCCGCCTCGTGGCGCAGGATCCGGGCGATGGGGCAGGTCCACCAGCCCAGCGCCCGCAGCCGGTCGACCGTGGCGGGATCAAAGCGCATCCGCAGCACCCGCGCCGGACCGTGCCCGACCGCCGGGTGGGCGCTGCATGGCGGATACCCTGGCGGTCAATGGTGCAAGAACTTCCGGCGGCTTCACGGGTTGCACCGTTGCGTGCTGCAGAAACGCAAAAGGGCCACCCCGCCGGGGTGGCCCATCCGGTTGTTCCGGCCGGTCGCCTTGCCGGCGATCAGGCGAGGATTTTCGATACGACGCCGGCGCCCACCGTGCGGCCGCCCTCGCGGATGGCGAAGCGCAGCTTTTCTTCCATGGCGATCGGGGCGATCAGCTCGACCTCGAACTTCAGGTTGTCGCCGGGCATCACCATCTCGGTGCCCTCGGGCAGCTGCACGGTGCCGGTGACATCCGTGGTCCGGAAGTAGAACTGCGGCCGGTAGTTGGCAAAGAACGGCGTGTGGCGGCCGCCTTCCTCCTTGGTCAGGATATAGGCCTCGGCCTCGAATTTCGTGTGCGGCTGCACCGACTTGGGCTTGCACAGAACCTGACCGCGCTCCACGTCCTCGCGGCCGATCCCGCGCAGCAGCGCGCCGATGTTGTCGCCCGCCTCGCCGCGATCCAGCAGCTTGCGGAACATCTCGACCCCGGTGCACACCGTCTTGCGGGTGTCGCGGATGCCCACGATCTCGACCTCGTCGCCGACGTTGATCACCCCGCGCTCCACACGCCCGGTCACCACCGTGCCGCGGCCCGAAATCGAGAACACATCCTCGATCGGCATCAGGAACGGCTGGTCGATCGGGCGATCCGGCGTCGGGATGTAGTCGTCAACCGCGGCCATCAGCGCCCGGATCGAATTCTCGCCGATCTCCGCGTCGCGCCCCTCCAGCGCCGCCAGCGCCGAACCCTTCACGATC
>SKWP01000068.1 GCA_007128865.1 Paracoccaceae bacterium | reverse complement strand
CACCCGGCTCAGAACCTGCGGCCAGCGCCGGAACAGCGCAGCCGGCCTGCTGCCATCGGCGACCGAGCGCAATGCCTCGTCCAGCCCGGCGGCCAGAACTGCGGTGTGCCGTTGCGTCCAGGCGGCACTGTCCCACGGCCGGGCCGCGCCGGGCCGCGCAACACAGGCCGTTACGGCGGTTTCGGCGCCATCGGAGGTGTGGACGGTCACCGCATCGGCGCGCAACCCAAGCGCTGACATGGCAGTGTCCAGCCGGTCCCGTTCAGGTTTGCCGGCACGCAGGATGACGCCGGAAACCCCGCCCGCCGCGGTCGCGGCAATGCCCACCACACCGGGCAGGCCGGTTGCAAACAGCCCGTGACCCGGCAAATGCGCCGGCCGTACCGCCAGCGCCCTGCCGAAAAGCGCAAGCCGCACCGCCGGTTCGGCCAGCGGCCCGCCAAGGAATACCGCAAGCCCCGTCACGGCCAGCGCCGTGCGCCCCATTCGGCAAACAACCCGCCGCCGATACCGCCGGCGATCAGCACGCCCAGAAAGGCCGGGTCACCCATGACCGAAACGTAGTCGAGCATGATGTCGAAGGTACCCACCAGCGCCTCGGTAGGCCCGCCATAGCGGCGGTTCATCGACCGCAACAGCATCTCGCGCAGCGAAAACACCAGCAAGGCCCAGAACAGCAGGGTCACCGAGGTTCGCAGCCCCGTCGCCACCGCAGGGTTGAAGCCGCGCCCGGCAAGGGCACCGGCGACACGCCATCCGGCCAGCAGCCCCAGCCCGCCACAGATCGGCACGAACAGGCCGAACACGGTTTCGGGCGGCAACAGCGGCTTGTAGGCTTCGGCGGCAATCGCACCGACCGCGCCGAACCAGAGCGCGCCCAGCGCCTTGGCTGCCGTCGGCATGCGTGCGCGCGATGTCGTCATGAGGCGGCAGTCTCCGGCCGGTGCACGGTGATCTGTGTCACATCGCAGATGCCCGTGCGAAAGGCTGCGGCACAGGATGTAAGGTAGAATTCCCACATCCGCCGGAAACGATCGTCAAAACCCAGCCCTGCGATCTGGTCCCAGCGGGCGGCGAATGTGTCGTGCCAGCGACGCAGGGTCTGGCTGTAGCTTTCGGCGAATTCCATCGAGCCCTTCAGGTGCAGGCCGGCGCGGTTGATCTGGTCGCGCAGCGCCGTGGGGCCGGGCAGCATGCCGCCGGGAAATATGTACTTCTGGATGAAGTCCACCCGGCTGCGATAGGCCGCAAAGCGGGCATCCTGCGCCAGGATGATCTGCAACGCGGCCGAGCGGCCGGGGTGCAGCCGGTCGCGCAGGGTCTGGAAATAGGCCGGCCAGTATTTTTCGCCGACCGCCTCGAACATCTCGATCGAGGCAATGCCGTCATAGCTGCCGCGTTCGTCGCGGTAGTCGCGCAGACAGATCTCGACCCGGTCGGAAAGCCCCGCACGGGCGATGCGCTGTGTGGCAAAGGCGTGCTGTTCGGCTGAAATTGTCAGGCCGGTCACGCGAAGCCCGCGAACCCCGGCGGCGTATTCGGCAAACCCGCCCCAGCCGCAGCCGATCTCGAGCACATGCTCGCCCGGTCGCACCCCCAGGGCATCGACGATGGCGGCGTATTTCTGTTCCTGCGCCCGTTCGAGGCTCTCCTGACCGGTGCGGAACAGCGCCGAGGAATAGGTCATGCTTTCGTCCAGCCAGAGCCGGTAGAATTCGTTCCCGAGGTCATAGTGATGCGCGATGTTCCGCCGCGCCTGCCCGCGACTGTTGGAGCGCAGCCAGTGCCGCAGCCGTTCGAACAGCCGTGCCAGTGCCCGCCCCGGATAGTCGTCGTAGAGCGCGGGATTGTCGTTGTGGATCAGGTCCATGAAGGCCTGAAGGTCCGGGGTGGACCACCAGCCGTCCATGTAGGCCTCCGAAAACCCCAGATCGCCGTCGCGGATCAGCCGGGCAAAGGTGTCGGGGTTGTGGACCACAACCTCGGCCACGGGACCGGGCCGCTGGCCTTCCACGCGAAACCGGCGCCCGTCGGGAAGCACGATGTCGAGCCGCCCGTTGGACAGGCCCGAAGCCATGGCAAATACCGTGGCGAAGTAGCGCGGCAACCCGCGCTGCCCCTCCGTCGAAGTCAGAACCGTCATTCCCGCCCCTGCGCTGTTATTGACCAAGTGTTAGGGCGCCAGGCCCCACCCGGCAAGGGGCAGGGTGCAAGCCGTCCCGAGAAGTCCGGTACGGCCGTGTTGGATGGGCACAGGCCGGGGTGTTTCGTCAGGCTATCATTGTCATGGTTGCCCAATTTCGTTACATTTGATTCTAAATGGATAATCCGTAAGAGAGGATGGTGTATCATGGTGTTATTCGGAGATTTCCGCAGATCCGCACTGGTTGCGGCGCTGGGTGTGGCGCTGGCGCTGCCTACGGCGGCACTGGCCCGCGATGATACACGCGCCTATGCCGGCCTGGTCTTCAGTTTCGGCAGCGCTTCGCAGGCATCGGCCGGTCTGGTGGTCGGCGCACAGGCAACGCGGGTGCGCGCTTCGGACCGCCTCACCGGTTTCGATGTGAACGCACGCTTCAGCTTCGGCAGCGGCTTTGATCGTATCGCGGTTGCGGGGCTATTTGGCAAACGCAAGGCCTATGCCAATCTTGGCGCGGGCATAAACCCGATGACCGGCGATGTCTTTCTGACCGGGGCCGCGCAGGCCGCGCATGCCCGCGTCGGGCTCGACTTCGGCCTCATGGGCCGCGATGCCGGTGTCTATTTCGAACTGAACACGCTGCAACGGCTGCGCCCGGTCGCCGCACCGCCGCCGCCCGGTGGTGGCGGCGCCGCTGGCGGCGGTGGCGCTGTTGGCGGTGGCAACGGTGTCAGCCCGGCCAGTTAGGTTTCCTGCATGATCCCGTCGTGACGGGCGTCCGGGCTCAGGCCCGGGTGCCCCGAAGGCGGGCATGCGCCGCCAGCGCCCGCTCTCGCCCTTCGGCGAGCCCGACAATCGGCGCCGCCGGATAGGGCGCATCCGGCCGCAGCCCCCAGGCTGCCGGCACGGCGCGGAACCATGACAGCGCCTCCTGCCCCGGCTGCGGTGCAAGCTCGGCCACGAAACGGCGCACATAGGCGCCATCGGGGTCGAACCGCGCGGCCTGTGCCTCGGGGTTGAAGATGCGGAAATAGGGCGCCGCATCGGGGCCCGAGCCGGCAACCCACTGCCAGCCCATGGCGTTGGAGGCCGGATCCCAGTCGATCAGGCAATCGGCAAACCACGCCTGTCCCACCTGCCAGTGCGTCAGCAGATGCTTGGTCAGATACGAGGCCGCAATCATCCGCGCGCGGTTGTGCATGGTGCCGGTGACATAGAGTTCGCGCATCGCCGCATCGACCATGGGCACGCCGGTGCGGCCCTGCCGCCATGCCTCGGCATCGGGGTTGTCGCCCCGCCAGGGGAAGCCATCCCATTCCGGGCGCCAGTTGCGATCTGTCAGTTCGGGGCTGTGAAACGCCAGATGCCAGGCGAATTCGCGCCAGGCGAGTTCCTTCAGGAAATGCTCGGCACCCTTTGCGGCCTGCCCCTGTGCCTGTTCGAGCACGCGCATCCCCGCGTGCCAGATCGTGCGGGCGGTGATTTCGCCACAAGCCAGGTTTTCCGAAAGGCGCGAGGTCGCGGCTTCGGCCGGATGGTCGCGCCGGTCGCGGTAGGTGCCGACCGGGCCGGCCAGAAACCGCGCCAGCCGTTCCCGGGCGGCATCCTCGCCGACCGCGACATGGGCTGCCACAACCGCCGCCCCGCGGTGCATCGCCGCGCCAAGGCGCCAGTCGGCCAGGGCATCCGAAACCGGCCAGTCGGCAGGCGGGCGCAGTGCCGCCGGGACCGGGACCGGCGCGGCAATGTCGCGCCCGCGCAGCGCGCGCCAGAACGGCGAATAGACCCGATAGAATCCGCCCTGGCCGGTGCGCACCCGGTCGGGTTCGGTCAGCAGCGTGGCGTTGAAGCTGCAAACCTCGACCCCGGCGGTGCGCAGCGCGGATTTCAGATCGGCGTCACGGGCACGCAGGGCAGGGTCGTAAAGCCGGTTCCAGTAGACCGCGGCTGCGCCGGTTTCGGCAACGAGCCCGCGCAGCGCCGCGCCCGCCGGCCCGCGCCGCAGGATCAGCCGGCTGCCCAGCGCCTGCAGTCTCGCGGCCAGATGCTCCAGCCCCAGCCCCAGCCGCCAGCGCGGCGCCGCGCCCATGGCCGCAACCATTTCGTCATGCAGGAATACCGGCAGCACCGGCCGGCCGGTGGCGGCGGCGGCATGCAGCGCGGGGTTGTCGGCCAGCCGCAGGTCGCGGCGAAGCCATACGATCACGGGTTCGGGGTGCAAGCGGGTTGGCCTCCGGCCGGGTGCGGCGTTACAGCACCCGATCTAGCGCGTCGAGCGCGCGGTCAAGTTCGGCCTCGGTGGTGTAGTGCAGGAAGCTGAGCCGCAGCACGCCATGGGCCGGCTCGATGCCCAGCGCCGTCAGCGTGCGGTCGGCATAAAAGCTGCCGCCGCCGGCCATGATGCCTTCGGCCGCCAGCGCCCGGGCCAGATCGGCGCCCGGCCTGCGGTGGGCCAGCGCGAGTGTCGGGGCCTTGACGGACGGCTGCGCCGGGCCGATCAGGCGCAGATCGTTCCGCCCCGCCAGCCGGGCCAGAACCGGCACCATGAGCGCCTCCTCGCGCCGGCGGATGAGATCATGCACATCGGCGGCGCGGTCGCGCGGGCCGGTTTCGCCGCGATCGGGAAAATGATGGGCATGCAGCGCGTCGATGTAATCGGCAATGCCGGCACAGGCGGCGACCTGGGCATGATCCGGCCCGGCGGGGGAAAGGCGGCTTGCCGGGCTCGCGTCGTTGAAGAAATGCGCCTGGTTCGGCAGCGCCATGGCCAGATCGCGGCGGATCGTCATCAGCCCCTGATGCGGCCCCCAGGTCTTGTAGGTGGACAGCAGGTAGATGTCCGCCCCCAGCCCGCCGACATCGGGCAACCCGTGCGGGGCATAGGAAACCCCGTCAACGCAGGTGACCGCGCCGGCAGCCCGCACCATTTCGCAGATCGCGGTGACCGGGTTGACCGCGCCGACGATGTTGGAGGCATGCGGAAAGCAGACCAGCCGCACCCGGTCGTCCAGCAACCGGGCAAGCCCGGCGGGGTCGAGGCATCCGCTGTCGGGATCGAGGCGCCATTCGCGAAGCTCGAGCCCGCGCGCGGCCGCCATGCGCCGCCAGACCCCGGAATTGGCCTCGTGGTCCTGATCGGTCACCACCACCGCCGCACCCGCGGGCAGCCAGGCGCCGAAGGCCTGCGCAAGGACATAGGTGTTGGCGCTGGTCGAGGGGCCAAAGCACAGCTCGTCCGGCGCCACCCCCATCATGGCGGCAAGCCGGCTGCGCGCCTCGTCCATTTCCAGACCGCCAAGGCGCGAGGGCTCTGCCGGCCCGTAAGGCTGCATCTTGCGTTCGCGGTAGAAGCGGCCGAGCCGGTCCACCACGAACCGGCAGGGGTAGCTGCCGCCGGCATTGTCCAGAAACACCCGGTCGCGCAGGGCCGGTTCGGAAAACGCGGGAAACTGTGCCCGCACGAATACGGGATCGAGGACGGCCATCGTCTGCTCCGCGGTTGCCCGATTTCGGTGCTAGTGCAGCCGGACGGCCGCCGCAAGCACCAGCCCCGCCCGCACCCCGCCCGGCCGGCACGCGGGTGGGCGGGCGGGGCGTGACGGCCGGGAGGTCAGCCTGTGGTGGAGGACTGTATCAGCCGACGTTCCTCGGACAGTCCCTTCAGAATCGCCCAGCACATCACCAGAAGCACCACAGTGAACGGCAGTCCGGTCGAGATGACCATCGATTGCAGCGCCGCCAGTCCGCCGCCGATCAGCAGCACGATCGCCACCGCGCCCTCGAAGACGCACCAGAACACCCGCTGTCCCACCGGTGCGTTGACCTTGCCGCCAGCGGTGATCGTGTCGACCACCAGCGAACCCGAATCCGACGAGGTCACGAAGAACACGATAACCAGCGTGATCCCGACAAAGGAGGTGATCGCGGCCAGCGGATAGACATCCAGCATCCGGAACAACTGCAACGGCAGTTCGGCTTCCTGTGCGGCGGTGTAGCCGTCGTTGATCACCTGCAGGATCGCGCTGCCGCCGAAGACCGACATCCACACCACGCTGACCAGCGACGGTATGAGCAGTACGCTGATCATGAATTCGCGCACCGTGCGGCCGCGACTGACGCGGGCGATGAACATGCCAACGAACGGCGACCAGGAAATCCACCAGGCCCAGTAGAACGATGTCCAGCCCTGCATGAAGTTGGTGTCCTCGCGGCCGAAGGGCATCGACAGGGCCGGCAGGTATTCGGCGTAGGCGCCGAGGCTGGAAACGAACAGCGCCGCGATCGCGCCGGTCGGGGCAACCAGCAGCACGAACAGCAGCAGGACAGCTGCCAGCAGCATGTTGAGTTCGGAAAGCCGCTTGACCCCGCCATCCAGCCCGCGCAGCACCGAAATCAGGGCCACAGCGGTGATCGCGCTGATCAGCACCACTTCGGCCGTAGCCCCGATCGGCACACCGAACAGCGCGTTGAGCCCGGCATTGGCCTGGGTCGCCCCGATGCCGAGCGAGGTCGCCAGGCCGAAGAGGGTGGCGAAGACGGCCAGGATGTCGATGACATGCCCCCACCAGCCCCAGACCCGTTCACCCAGGATCGGATAGAAGCAGGACCGCACCGACAGCGGCAGTCCCTTGTTGTAGGCAAACAGCGCCAGCGCCAGCGCCACAACGCCGTAAATTGCCCAGGGGTGAAGTGCCCAGTGAAAGATCGTCGCGGCCATTCCCAGCCGGATCGCTTCGGCCTGGTCGCCGGCGGCGGCACCAAGCGGTGCCCAGTCGGTGCGCAGCCCGTCCTCGCCCACGGCGGTTCCGCCCATGGCAGAAGAGAAATGCGACATCGGCTCGGATACACCGAAGAACATCAGGCCGATGCCCATGCCGGCCGCGAACAGCATCGAGAACCAGCCGACGTAGCTGTAGTCGGGCGTCGCTTCCGACCCGCCGATGCGGATGCTGCCATAGGGGCTGACGATCAGGAAAAGGCAGAACAGCACGAAGATGTTGGCCGCGCCCAGAAAGAACCAGTCGAATCCCTGGGTCACCGTGGCGAACAGCCAGGAAAAGACCGCCCCGGCCTGGTCAGGCAGGGCGAGCGCATAGAAGACGAACACGACAATGGACAGCCCCGATATCACGAAGACGGGATTGTGGATATCGAGTCCGAAGGGGCCGAACCGGCCTTCGATGTTGTCCTGTCCGACCGTATACTCGGTTTCGATGACATGTGCCTCGCCTTCGGGCGCTGGCAGGCCATGGGTGGCTTCGTCACTCATCGTGCGTTTCCTCCGTTCGGGCTTGTCTTTTTCCGGTGCGGCGCTCGGGTGCGGATTTCCCCCGGTCCCTGGCCGCAGTCCCCGTCAAGGCGGCTGCGGCGGTGGTTCGTTCGGCATGTGAGCAGCCGCAGGTGCGGCGTGGACTGGCACGACACAGGCCTTGTCTAACAGACATCACGAATGTGTCAAATCGCGCCGGCATCCGGGCGGCGCCGTCCCTGGCAAGGCCCTTGCAGTGCGGCCGGCCTGCGCCTATCTTCAGCATGTTCCGGCAACGGGACTATGGACATAAACGCGCCCGTAATAAGCGGATCGGACCCGGGGGCGGTACCCGGCGGCTCCACCAGAAACCCGGCGTTGGCGGGAAGCGGGGCCGAAACAGGATCGACGAACGTCTAAAGGGGTTTGCTTTGTCCCGGTGAGGTACCACCGTTATCGGTCCGCAAAGTACAGTTGCCAACGACAACCGTGCTCCGGTGGCCGTTGCTGCGTAAGCGGTAACGACATCGAAACCTGAAGTCCTTGCGCTTAGCCGCGCAAGGCGGGGTTCGCAGGCACCTGGCAACAGAAGCCTGCACTTT
>SKWP01000182.1 GCA_007128865.1 Paracoccaceae bacterium | reverse complement strand
CGCGGGCTTGCCCGGCCGATGCCGATGACGGCAATGGCCCTTGCGCTGGCGGCGGTGACCCTGGCGGGGCTGCCGCCGTCCGGGGGGTTCACCGGCAAGTACCTGCTGATGACCGCGGCCTTTGCTGCCGGGCAGTGGGGCTGGGCGCTGGTTCTGGCTGGCGGCGGGCTGCTGGCGGCGGCCTATCTGTACCGGCCGCTGGCGGTGCTGTTTGCGCGCGAATGCGCCGTCGCACCGCGCCCTGTGCCGCGTGGCCTTCAGGCCGTGCCGCTGCTGCTCGCGCTGGCGGCGATCCTGCTGGGCGTGCTGTCGGCGGCGCCCTTCGATCTGTTGCAGGTCGGCCGGCCCGACGTGGCGGAGACGGGCCTGTGAGCGCGCTTCTGCCGGTTGCGATCCTGCTGACGTCGCTGGTGCCGGCGGCGCTGATCTTCTTTCTTGCGCAGCAAAGCCACCGGCTGCGCAATGCGCTGTGCCTCGGGGGCGCGGTGCTCAAGATCGCACTGATCCTGTGGATGCTGATCGCCGTGGCCGGCGGGGCAACCCACGAGGCGCGGCTGTCGCTGGCGCCGGGGCTGGTTATCCTGCTGCGGGTCGATGCGCTGGCGCTGCTGTTCGTTTCGCTGTCAGCCACGCTGTGGCTGCTGACCACGATCTATGCCATCGCCTATTTCGGCACCAAGGCCGAGCTGTCGCGTTTCTTCGGCTTCTTCAGCCTGTGCGTGGCGGCGACCACGGGGCTGGCGCTGTCGGGGTCGCTGATATCCTTCTTCATCTTCTTCGAGTTGCTGACCCTGTCGACCTGGCCGCTGGTCGCGCACAAGCAGGACCGCCCGTCACTGGACGCCGCGCGGCTTTACCTGCTGTATTCCTTGCCCGGCAGCGCGGCGCTGCTGTGGGCGGTGATCTGGCTGGAAAGCGCCACCGGCCCGGTGCTGTTCACCGATCCGCCCGACCTGACCGGGCTGGACCCGGCCAGCCTGCGGGCGATCTTCGTGCTGTTCATCCTCGGGGTCGGGGTGAAGGCGGCGCTGGTGCCGCTGCACGGCTGGCTGCCGGCCGCGATGGCGGCTCCGGCACCTGTTTCCGCGCTTCTGCACGCCGTTGCGGTGGTCAAGGCCGGGGCCTTCGGGGTGGTTCGGGTGGTCTATGATGTGTTTGGCGCTGCCGATGTCGCCGCGCTGGGCGTCGGCACGCCGCTGGCGGTGCTGGCCTCGGTCACCATCATATGGGGGTCGGTGCGCGCCCTTCAGCAATCCGAGATCAAGAAGCGGCTGGCCTATTCCACCGTCAGCCAGGTCAGCTACATCGTGCTTGGCGCCGCGCTTGCCTCTCCTGCCGCGATGGTGGGGGGGCTTGCGCATCTGGTGCATCAGGGGCTGATGAAGATCACCCTGTTCTTCTGTGCCGGAATTCTCGACGAACGCGCCGGTGTCAAGCGCATCGAGGGGCTGAACGGGCTCGGCGCAAGGATGCCCTGGACGGCTGCCTGCTTTTCGCTCGGTGCGCTGGGCATGATCGGCCTTCCGCCGATGGCCGGCTTCGTCAGCAAGGTCTATCTCGGCCTCGGCGGGCTGGAGGCCGGGGCGCCCTGGGTTCTGGGCGTTCTGGCCGCCTCGACATTGCTGAATGCGGCCTATTTCCTGCCGCTGCTTTACAGGCTCTGGTTCCTGCCCGCTGCCGCAGACGCCCGCGGTGACGAAGCGGCGCCGATGCTGGTTGTACCGGCGGTGGTCACCGCGCTGGCATCGCTGGGCGCAGGGGGGCTTGCGGCCAGCGCGCTGAGCCCGCTTGGCTGGGCAACGCTGATCGTCGAGCGGGGGTTCGTGCCATGAGCGGGCTGATCGACGGCACGCCCTGGCCGCTGGCGGTGCTGGTCTGGCCGCTGCTTGTGGCGCTGCTGCCGGCGTTGCCGGGGGGCACGGGGCCTGCGCTGCGGTTGCTGCCGGTTGCGCCGCTTCCGGCGCTGGTTTTCGCCATCTGGGGCAATCCGGGCAGTACGGCGGTGCCGGACCTGCTGCTGGGGATGCACCTGGGCGCCGTTCCGGCCGGCATGCTGCTGCTGGGCATGACCGCGGCGGTATGGGCCGCAGCCGGCCTGCACGCCGCGCTGACCATCGGTCCGGACCGGAAGGCCGCCATTCTGTGCGGTTTCTGGTGCGTTACGCTTGCGGGCAATCTGGGCGTGTTCCTGGCTGCCGATGTGGTGACCTTCTACGTGGCCTTCGCGGCGGTATCGCTGGCGGCGTGGTTTCTGGTCGTCCACGACCGTACCGCCGCCGCACTCCGGGCCGGCAGGGTCTATATCGTCATGGCCGTCGCCGGAGAGGTCGCCTTGCTGGCGGGGCTCGTGATCGGCATGCATGCGGCGGCAGGCACGGCGATTGCCGATGTGCGTCTGGCGCTGTCGGCACATCCGGCCGCGCTGGCGCTGATCATGGCCGGGTTTGCCATCAAGGCCGGGATGGTGCCGCTGCATGTATGGCTGCCGCTTGCGCACCCGGCGGCCCCGGTGCCCGGTTCGGCGGTGCTGTCGGGCGCGATCGTGAAGGCCGGGCTGATCGGGGTGATCCTGTTTCTGCCCGATGCGGGGGGCTGGGGTGCGACCCTTGTCGCCGCCGGGCTGGCCGGTGCCTTCGGCGCCGCGCTGTGGGGGCTGACCCAGGACAATCCCAAGGCGGTGCTGGCCTATTCCACGGTCAGCCAGATGGGGCTGATGCTGATGCTTGCCGGTGTCGGCCAGGCGGCTGCGGCATTCCATGCAATGCACCATGGTCTTGCAAAGGCGGCGCTGTTCCTGCTGGTCGGCACGCTGGCGGCTGCGGCAACCGGCCTTCAGCGGCGCGCGACACTGGTGCTGACGGCGCTGGTTGCGGCATCGGTGGTCGGATTGCCGCTGACGGGGGGCGCGCTGACCAAGGCAGCCGCCAAGGACGGTCTGGACCCCGTCCTGTCACAGGCCCTGACCTTCAGCGCCGCAACCACCGCGCTGCTGCTGATCTGGTTGCTGCACCGGCTGGCGCAGTCGGCACCCGGCGCTGCGGCCGCGCGGGCATCATGGGCATGGCTGATGGCCGGCCCGCTGGCGCTGACGACGGGTGCGTTCCTGCTGCCCTGGCTGATCTGGGAAGGGCAGACTGCCAGCCCGCTTGCCGCCGCCCTGGAGCCGGGCAAGATGCTTGCCGCGCTGTGGCCGGTGTTGCCGGGGGCAGCCCTGGCAATCGTGCTGCTGCGGCGCCCGCTTGCCGCACGGCCGCCGGGCGACCTGCTGTTGCCGCTGATGCAGGTCGCAGGACTGCTGCAGCACCACCGGCTGCCGCAAGCGCATCGCCCTGCGGCGCAGTGGCCCGGCATGCGGCCGATGCGGCTGATTCTGCGGCTGGGGCGGGCGGAAGCGCTGTTGCAGGGGTGGCGGCTTTCGGGATGGCTGATGCTTGCAGGGTCGCTTGGTCTGGCCCTGCTGCTGATTGCCGGCTGATCCGGGGCGCCGGCCCTTGCCCTGCTGCCGCCCTGCATGGCCGGGGGCAATCGGCAACTGTGTCCGGGCATCCCCGCCCGGCCCGCGAAAGCGGCGCAGGGCTTGGCAATGACGGGCCCTTCGGAGTAAGACGGGCCGAAGGCAGACGAGGCAGGCATGAGCAACACCGACAGCTTCATTCAGGAGGTGACCGAAGAGGTTCGCCGCGACAAGCTGTTCGGGCTGGTTCGCCGCTATGGCTGGATTGCCGCCCTGCTTGTCGTCGGAATCGTCGGCGGTGCTGCCTGGAACGAATGGAACAAGGCCAGACGCGCCGCCGAAGCCCAGGCTTTCGGCGATGCGGTGCTGAGCGCGCTGGAATCCCCCGATTCCGCCGGACGTATCGCCGCGCTGAACGAAATCGATGCCGACGGCGGCCGCCAGGCGCTGGTCAGGCTCATGATTGCGGCCGAGGCGGTCGATACGGGCGACACCGATCGTGCGCTTGCAGCCCTTTCGGCGATCGTGGGCGATGCCGGCTTGCCGCAGCGCTATCGCCAGATTGCCGAACTCAAGCGTGTGGTGCTTGCCGGCCCGGCGATTCCGATGTCCGAACGCGAACAGGTGCTGTCCGGGCTCGCACAGCCCGGCGGGCCGTTGCGCCCGCTGGCCATGGAACAGATCGCCATGCTCAGGATCGAGGCCGGCGAGCCTGCCGCGGCGCTGGCCATCCTGCGTGATCTGCTTGAAGAACCTGACGTAACCCCGGGCTTGCGCCGCCGTGTCAGTCAGGCAATTGTCGCGCTTGGCGGCGATGCGACTGCGGCGGGCTGAGCGTCCGGTGGCCTGCCTGTGTGCCGGCCGGCATGGGAAGGGAGCGAGGGCTTGATACGAATTCCATGCGCAGCGGTTCTGGCAGCTTCGGCCCTGCTGCTGGGCGCCTGTTCCCAGGAACTGATTCTGGAAGGCGAACGCATCGCATTGCGCGCGCCGTTCGGCGATGCCAGACCGTCGGTGCCCGAAAACCGCGCTGTTCCGATCTCGCTTCCGGCGCCGGCCGCATTGTCGGAATGGACCCACAGGCTGGCCACGCCGGGCGGATCGCCCGGTCATGTCGCCCTCGCCGCTGCGCCCGAACGGGTCTGGTCGGCCAACATCGGCCAGGGCGAAAGCCGTCGCCATCGTATCACCGCCGACCCGATCGTTGCCGGTGGCCGGGTGTTCGCGCTTGATTCGCAGGCCACGGTGACGGCTGTCAACGCAGCCACCGGCGCCATCGCCTGGCAGCGTGACCTGACCCCGGCCTTCGGTCGGCGCGGCAATGCCTCGGGTGGCGGGCTTGCCTTTGGCGGCGGTCGGCTGTTCGTGACCACCGCCTTCGGGCAGATCATGGCGCTCGATCCCGAGACCGGCGCCGAAATCTGGTCCTTCCGCTTCGATGCCCCGGCCCCGGCCGCGCCCTCGGTCGTCGGCGACCGTGTCTATGTGGTTGCTGCCGATAGCAGCGGCTGGGCCTTTGACACGCTGACCGGCCGCATCGCCTGGCAATTGCCGGCCATGCCGTCGCCGGCATCGATGGTTGGCGGCGCGCGGCCCGCAGCGGCCGGCGGGCTTGTGGTGCTGCCTTATCCTTCGGGAGAGGTGGCGGGTGTCCGCCCGTCCGACGGTACCCGCGTCTGGTCAAGCCGGGTGGCCGGTTCGCGCCCGGGGCAGGCCTATGCCGGGGTGCGCGACATCACCGGCGACCCGGTGGTGGTGGGCAATACCGTCTATGTCGCCAGCCAGTCCGGGCGCATCGCCGCGTTCGACGCCCAGTCGGGCCTGACCCGCTGGAACGGACGCGAAGGCGCCTACAGTCCGGTCTGGCCGGTGGGCGGAAGCCTGTTTCTGATTTCGGATATCGGCGAGCTGGTGCGCCTCGACGCGGCCAGCGGTGACCGTATCTGGGGCGTTGCGCTGCCCTACTATACCCGCGACCGGGAACGCCGCCGCGCCGAGGTACACGCCCATTACGGGCCCGTGGTTGCCGGTGGGCGGGTGATCGTGCTGTCAAACGACGGGCTCATGCGCAGCTTTGACCCGGTGTCGGGGGCGCAGGTTTCGGAACAGGCGCTGCCGCGCCCGGCCGCGTCGAACCCGGCCGTTGTCAACGGCGTGCTCTATTTCGTTTCGACCGACGGGCAGTTGCACGCGCTGCGCTGAACAGGCGGTTCCCCGGTGCCGGGGCGGTGCGCGCCGCGCAGGGCACCAGATCCGCCCGAGGTCTGTTTCCTTTGCGCTGTGGGGCGCTCTCGCGCCCGGAGAAATACGGTTGATGCCGCAGGAAAGCACATTCACCCTTGCCATCGTTGGGCGCCCCAACGTGGGCAAGTCAACGCTGTTCAACCGTCTGGTGGGCAAGCGTCTGGCGCTGGTCGACGATCAGCCGGGCGTCACCCGCGACCTGCGCGAGGGCGCGGCTAGGCTTGGCGATCTGCGTTTTACCGTGATCGACACCGCCGGCCTTGAAGATGCCGAAGGCGAAAGCCTGCCGGCGCGGATGCGCCGCCTGACCGAACGCGCCGTCGATGCAGCCGATGTATGCCTGTTCCTGATCGATGCCCGCGCCGGTATCCTGCCCGATGACCGGACCTTTGCCGAAATCCTGCGCCGTCGGGCGCGCCATGTCATCCTTGCCGCCAACAAGGCCGAAGGCCGGGCGGGTGAATCGGGGTTGATCGAGGCATGGGAACTGGGCCTCGGCGAACCGCTGGCGCTGTCGGCCGAGCATGGCGAAGGTCTTGATGATCTCTACCGGGTCCTGCAGCCATTGGCGGATGGCTTTGCCGCCCTGCTGGCCGACGATGTACCGCTGGTCGATGTGGATATCGACGCCGATGGCGATGATGCCGGCGATGCTGCGCCCGCCTGGACACCAAGCCAGGCACGCCCGCTTCAGGTCGCCGTGGTCGGGCGGCCGAACGCCGGCAAGTCGACGCTGGTCAATGCCATCCTCGGCGAGGACCGGCTGCTGACAGGCCCCGAGGCCGGCATCACCCGCGATGCGATCTCGGTGCGGTGCGACTGGGGCGGAACGCCGGTGCGCATCTTCGATACCGCCGGCATGCGCAGGCGGGCCCGGGTGCAGGACCGGCTCGAAAAGCTTTCGGTTGCCGACGCGCTGCGCGCGGTGCGCTTTGCCGAGGTGGTGGTGGTGCTGATCGATGTGACCGCCCCCTTCGAAAGCCAGGATCTGCGAATCGCCGATATGGCCGAGACCGAAGGCCGCGCCGTGGTGCTGGCCGTCAACAAATGGGATCTGGAGCCCGACCGCCAGGCAAGGCTGCGCGCATTGCAGGAAGCCTTTGAAAGGCTGTTGCCGCAGCTGCGCGGGGCGCCGCTGGTGACGGTTTCCGCGGTCACCGGCCGCGGGCTCGACCGGCTGCATGCCGCGGTGCTGCGCGCCCATGCTGTCTGGAACCGGCGGGTGACGACTGCGCGGCTCAACCAGTGGCTGGCGGGCGCGGTCGCCGCGCATCCGCCCCCTGCGCCGGGCGGGCGTCGGATCCGCCTGCGTTACATGACCCAGGCCAAGACCCGCCCGCCGGGCTTTGTGCTGATGTGCTCGAACCCCGCAGAACTGCCCGACGCCTATCGGCGCTATCTGGTCGGCGGACTGCGCGAGGCCTTCGACATGCCGGGAACCCCGATCCGGCTGTTCCTGCGCAGCCAGTCCGACAAGAACCCTTACCGCGGCCGGCGCAAGCCGGCGCCGTCACGGCTGCGCAAGCATCTGGATCGCGGCCCGCGAAAACCCTGATCCCGGCGGATCGGGTTGCCGGTTTGCGCAGGATCAAGGCGCGCGGCCGGTCGCGGCGTTAAGGTTTCGCCAAGGAGGACCGACCATGTACAAGAACATCCTGATGCCGCTGGCCTATCAGCCCGGCCACCGCCCCGACGCCGAAATCAGGGCTGCCCGCGCCATTGCCGCACCCGGCGCCAGGGTGACGCTGCTGCATGTGATCGGCCCGGTGCCCGAATTCCGCACCGAACAGGCCGCCGGCAAGCCGGCGCTGGCCGAGATCATCGCGCATGATCTGGACCGGGTGGCCGAATCCTTCGTTCAGGCCGAGGTCAAGGTGCTGGAGGGCGACCCGGCCGAGCAGATCCTCGGGCTTGCCGCCAGCAGCGGGGCCGACTGCATCGTGCTGGCCCCGCACCGCACCGACACCGGCGAATACGGCTCGACCGCCGCGCAGGTGGTGCGCCGGGCGCGCTGCACCGTGCATCTGGTGCGCTGAGGGCGGGCGCCCGTCAGCCGGCGCGGGCTGATTTGTCGCGCAGATGGTCCAGCACCGGCTGGTTGATCGCGCGCCGGCGGGTGAGGCTTTCGACGACCGCCTCCATCGCCGCGGGGCGGTGGGCGGGGTGTTCGACGGCCTCGGCGGGGACGGGACAGCCGACGCGGGCCGCGTTGCGGAGGATCGCCACCGGCTGCCCGCCCGCGCGGCCCGGCACCTTATGCGGCGCGCGCAGGTCGGGCGTGGTGCAGATGTGCG
>SKWP01000406.1 GCA_007128865.1 Paracoccaceae bacterium | reverse complement strand
TGACGGAGCCGCCCAGCGCCCCACGCCGGGCCAGGTCAAGTTCGACACGAGCAACCTCAAGAGCACCTACTGCAACGTCTGCAACGGCTCGAGCACCCGCGAGGAGGTGGTGCTCAACTTCGGCGTCAACAGCAACTGGGATCTCGGAACCGCCGACCGGCTGGAAGTGGCGCTGCTGCACCGCATCGTGATGTCGCCCCATGCCGCGAAACGCGTCCGCGACATGATGGTGCGCCTGATCGACGAACACGAGACCCGCCATGGAAAACTCGACCCCTGATCCCCTAAATCCCAGGCACGAAAAACCCAGGCACGACGCGGCAGCGTGCCCGGGCGTGCGGCAAAGCCGCCCGAACGGCGGCAGGGTCCGGTGAGCCTGACCCGCGACAGCGCGCCGGCCACGGCAACGCGCCGGGGCCTGCGGGAAAACCGCCCGAAAGGGGGCAGGTTCCGGTGAGCCTGACCCGCGACAGCGCGCCGGCCGCTGCAGGCCCTGCGCCGGATGTCGTCAATCTTGAATCGGGCCTGTGGTCGGCCTTTACCCGGGCGCGCAGCGAGGCCGCCTTTCTGACCGGCTGGCTGGCGATCCTGCTCAACCGGATCCCGAGCGCCGAAATGGCTGCCTTGCTGGAGGCCGACCACGCGCAGGGGGCGTTTCAGCCGCGTGCCGTGGTGCCCGACCCGCGCCGCGATCTCGCCCCGCTGCGCGAGATCGCCGAGCGCAGCCTGAATTCGGGGCGGCCGGCCAGCGACAGCCTCGAGGACGGGCAGACGCATCTGGCCTATCCGGTGCGCCTGGGCGAGGAGCCGGTGGCGGCGGTGGTGGTCATGGTGCTGGGCGGCGCCGATGCCGCCGCGGTGCAGGCGGCGCTGCGCGATATCCACTGGGCAGCCGGCTGGATGGCGGCCCGCCAGTGGGAGCGGCGCGCGCAGGAGGAAGCCGGTGCCCGCGCCCGCGCCGCGGTTGCGCTCGACCTCGTGGCGCTGCTGGCCGAGCATCGCAAGCCCGAACCCGCGGCGATGGCGCTGGTAAACGCGCTGCAGAAGGTGATGGGCGCCGATCAGGTATCCGTGGGCATGCTCAGGGGCGCCCGCAGCAACCCGCGGGTGAAGCTGATGGCGATGTCGCATGCGGCATGGTTCAGGCGGCGTTCGGCGGTGGCCGAGGGGCTGGAAACGGCGATGGAGGAATGCCTTGACCAGGGCGGCGCGGTTGCGGCGCCGGCGCCGGGCTCCATCGACCGGGCGATTGCGGTTGCGCATCGGGATTATCTGCGCGGCTCGGCGACCACGCATATCCTTTCGGTGCCGCTGCCGGACGAAACCGGTATCGCCGGGGTGCTGACCTTCGAGCGCCGGGCGAGCGACAGGCCCTTCAGCGAGGCCGATCTGACGATGGCCGAGACGGTGGCGGCGCTGGTCGGGCCGGTTCTGGAGCTCAAGCGCCGCAACCGGCGCTGGGTGGCCGGGCGGATCCTTGACGGAACCCTGCATGTGCTGGGCATCCTGCTGGGCCCGCGGCGGCTGAGCTGGAAGCTGCTGGCGCTGGCGCTGATCGGGCTGGGGGTGGCGGCTGCAACGGTCAAGGCACCGTTTCGCGTCCAGGCCGAGGCGGTGCTGCGCGGCGAGGTGCAGCGCGCGGCCGTTGCGCCCTTTGCCGGCTACATCGATGCCGCCCCCCTGCGCGCCGGCGACCCGGTGGCGGCTGGGGATCTGCTGGCGCGGCTGGACGAGACCGACCTGCGGCTCGAGGAGCTGCGCTGGCGGTCCGAGATCGACCGGCTGATGGCGCAGAGCCGCGATGCGCTGGCCCAGTACGACCGGACCCAGCTGGCGCTGCTGGAGGCACAGATAGAACAGGCCCGCGCGCAGCTGCGGCTGACCGAGGCGCGGCTGGCGCGCAGCCGCATCCTGGCGCCCATCGACGGGCTGATCGTTTCGGGTGATCTGTCGCAGCGGCTGGGGGCGCCGGTGCAGGCCGGCGAGGTGCTGTTCGAGGTCGCGCCGCTCGATGCCTTCCGCATCGACATCTGGCTGGACGAACGCGATCTGCGCTTTGTGACACCGGGCCAGGCGGGCCGGCTGGTGCTGACCGGCGATCCGGGCGACGGCCGGCCGCTGCGGCTGAGCCGGATCACCCCGGTGGCCGAGCCCCGTGAGGGGATCAACAGCTTCCGGCTTGAGGCGGCGCTGGTCACCGACCCGGACAGCGGGGCCGACGAGCTGGCGCGGCTGCGCCCGGGCATGGAGGGGGTGGTCAAGATCGATGTCGAGGATGCGCTGCTGTCGTGGATATGGACGCGGCGGCTGACCGACTGGGTGCGCCGCACGCTCTGGGTGTGGATGCCATGACCGGTGCCGGCGGCACGGCCCCGATCTGCGCAGGGGCGGGCTGGCGATGAGCGACGAGCCGTATCTGTCCACCATCTGGTACCGGGTGGCGCGGCTCAAGCCGCGGCTGCGGGCGCATGTGCGGGTGCACCGCCACCGCTACCGGGGTCAGCCGTGGTATGTGCTGCACGATCTTGCCGCCGGGCGTATCCACCGGTTCACCCCGGCCGCCTACATGATGATCGGCCAGTTCGACGGCACCCGCACCGTCGACGAGGTCTGGCAGGCGCTGGCCGCGACCCATGACGAGGAGGCGCCGAGCCAGGACGAGGTGATCAGGCTGCTGTCGCGGCTGCACCAGAACGACCTGATCCAGTACGAACGCAGCCCCGACGTGACCGACCTGCTGGAACGCTACAACCGCCAGGCGCAGCAGGTGATCAAGCAGAACCTGACCAATCCGGTGATGTTCCGTGTGCCGCTGTTCGACCCCGACCGGCTGCTGGAACGCACGCTGCCCTTCGTGCGGCCGCTGACCGGGTGGTTCGGGCTGGTGCTGTGGGTCGTGGTGATGGCGGCGGGGCTGGCGACGGCGGCGCTGAACTGGGAAAGGCTGACGCACAACCTTGGCGACCAGCTGATGTCGTTCACCAATCTGGCGATCATGGCCGCCACCTATCCGGTGATCAAGGCGCTGCATGAATTCGGCCACGGCTGGCTGACCAAGGCGCGCGGCGGCGAGATCCGCGAATTCGGCATCATGTTCCTGGTGTTCTTTCCGGTGCCCTATGTGGACGCCTCTGCGGCCTCGGCGTTCCGCAACAAATGGGACCGGGCGGCGGTCGCGGCGGGGGGGATCCTTGTCGAGACCTTCATCGCCGCTGTGGCGCTGCTGGTCTGGGCCTCGGCGGAATCCGGTTTTGTGACGGCGCTGGCCTACAATATCGTCATCGTCGGCGGCATCTCGACCATCGTCGTCAACGGCAATCCGCTGCTGAAGTTCGACGGCTATTATGTGCTGGCCGACCTGATCGAGAGCCCTAACCTCGCCACCCGCGCCAACAACTATTACGGCCATCTGATCCAGCGCCATGTCTTCGGTGCCAGGCAGCTGAAGGAAGAGACGGCAACCCCCGGCGAAAAGGTCTGGTTTCTGGTCTATGCGCCGGCGGCCTTCGTCTACCGGATGATCGTGATGTTGGGCATCGCGCTCTATGTCTCGGCGCATGCCTTCATCCTCGGGGTGATCATCGCGCTGTGGACGCTGTTCAACGCCATAGTCAAGCCGGTGTTCAAGCATCTGCGCCATGTACTGACCGCGCCCAAGCTGCGCCGGGTGCGCCGGCGGGCGGTGGGCTGGACCTTTGGCACCATCGCGGTGCTGGCCGGCGCGTTGCTGCTGGTGCCGCTGCCGCTGCGCACCGATACCGAGGGCGTGGTCTGGCTGCCCGACGCCGCCCATGTGCGGGCGCGCACCGGGGGGTTCGTGGCCGAGATGCCGGTTGCCCGCGGGACCGAGGTGCCGGCGCAGGCGGTGCTTGCGCGGCTGGAAGAGCCGACGCTTGCCGCACGCATCGCCGCGCTGGAATGGCGCGCCGAGGAAATGCGCCGGCGCCGCATCGCGCTCGAGGTCAGCGACCGCCGCGCCGCCGAGATCGCGGCGCTTCAGCAGGCCGAGGCCGAGGCCGAACTGACCCGCGAACGCGCCCGCGCCACCGAACTGAGCGTGCGCGCGCCGATCCCGGGCCAGTTCGAGCCGGTGCTGCCGCCCGAATCCATGCCCGGGCGCTATCTGGCCGAAGGCGAGCTGCTGGGCTATGTGCTTCCCGACCGGCCCGAGGCGGTGCGGATCGCGGTGCGTCAGGATGACGTGGCGCTGGTGCGCAGCCGTACCCGCAAGGTCGAGATCCGGCTTGCCGGCCATCTGGACCTGACCCACGAGGCCCGGCTGATGCGCGAGGTTCCATCGGCGCTCGACATGCTGCCTGCTGCCGCGCTCGGCCAGTTTGCCGGCGGCCGTTTCCTGACCGATCCGACCGACCCCGACGGGCTGCGGGTGCTGGGGCAGGTCTTTGTCTACGACCTCGCCCTGCCCGAAACGCTGATCGAGGCGCCCTATGGCACACGGGTTCTGGTGCGCTTCGACCATGGCTCCGAACCGGCCGCGCTGCAGATGTATCGCCGCCTGCGGCAGCTTTTCCTGCGCCATTTCAATGCCTGAGGTGCAGGGCATTCTCGGCTTTGGCCGGCTGCCGCGCGGGGTGGCGCCGTATCTGGAACTGGCCGATCCTGTGTCCAACGCCGTGGACCGCTGGCTGGAACGCCGCCTGGGCACCGCGCTGGGGCATCTGCCGCTTACCCGCTGGCGGCTGGCGCGGCGGGCACGGCGGATCGTGGCGCTGTCCGAACGCCTCGGGCCGGTCGACGACGACGGGTTGCGCGCGCGGGCGCTGTCGCTGCGCAGCAGGCTTCTGTCGCGGCCCGGCGATGCTGCCACGCTGGATCTTGCCTTTGCCACGGTGCGCGAGGTTTCGGCGCGGCTGCTGGGCAAGGCGCATTATACGGTGCAGATCATGGGTGCGCTGGCGCTGTACGAGGGGCGGCTGGTGGAAATGGCCACCGGCGAGGGCAAGACCCTGACCGCGGTACCGGCGGCGGTGGTGGCGGCGCTTTCGGGCATGCCCGTGCATGTGGTCACGGTGAACGACTATCTTGCTGCCCGCGATGCCGAGGAACTGCGCCCGGTGTTCGATTTCTTCGGCCTCGCCGTGGGGGTGATCGATTCCGACATGGATGCAGCCGCCCGCGCCGCCGCCTATCGCTGCGATGTGACCTATATCTCCAACAAGAACCTCACCTTCGACTATCTGCGCGACCGTGTGGCGCTGCGCGAGATGCGCGGCCGGGGGCGCCGGCAGGTGAAATCGCTTCTGGAGGGGCAGGCCGGTGGCGCGCTGATGCTGCGGGGGCTGGCCTTTGCCATCGTGGACGAGGCCGACAGCGTTCTGGTGGACGAGGCCCGCACACCGCTGATCCTGTCCACCACCGCCGGGGACGCCGATGCGGCGGCGCTTTACGGTACCGCGCTTGCGCTGGCGCGGGCGCTGAAGGGGCCGCGTGACTACAGGGTTGACCGGATGATGCGGCAGATCACCCTGACCGATGCCGGCCGCGCCCGGCTGACCGAGGCCGCCGAGGGGCTGGAAGGGCTGTGGCGGGTGCGGCGCGCGCGCGAAGAGCTGGTGCGCCAGGGCCTTTCGGCGCTGGAGCTGTTCGAACACGGCCGCGACTATGTGGTGATCGAGGGCAAGGTCCAGATCGTCGACGAATTCACCGGGCGGATCATGGCCGACCGCAGCTGGCAGGGCGGGCTGCACCAGATGATCGAGGCCCGCGAGGGCGTGGAGATTACCGGCCGCAAGGAAACCCTTGCCCGGATCACCTATCAGCGCTTCTTCCGCCGTTATGCCCGGCTTTCGGGGATGACCGGCACCGGCATGGAACTGGCCGGCGAGTTTCGCGACACCTTCGCGCTGCCGCTGGTGCGCATCCCGACCCACCGCGTCGGGCGGCGGCGGCATCTGGGCACCCGCTTTCTGCGCGATGCGGATGCCCGCTGGCAGGCGGTGGCCGACCGCGTCGCAGCCCTGCATGCCCGCGGCCAGCCGGTGCTGATCGGGACACGTTCGGTCGAGGCATCCGAGGCCTGCGCCGAGGTGCTGGCCGCGCGCGGCCTGCCGCATGTGGTGCTCAACGCCCGCCAGGACGGCGAAGAGGCCGAGGTCGTGGCCAGGGCCGGCCGGCAGGGGGCGATCACCGTGGCCACCAACATCGCCGGGCGGGGAACCGACATCAAGCTTGGCGAGGGCGTGGCCGATCTGGGCGGCCTGCATGTCATCCTGACCGAGTTCCACGAATCGAGCCGCATCGACCGGCAGCTTTACGGCCGCGCCGGCCGCCAGGGCGACCCCGGCAGCACCGAGGCGATCGTTGCGCTGACCGACGAGCTTTTCAGCCGCTTCGCGCCGCGGCTGCTGTGGGTGGCGCGGCGGCTGCGCCTGCCGCCGCTCTACCGGCTGATGCGGCTTGCCGCGCAGGCCCGGGCCGAGGCCGAACACGCCACCACCCGCCGCGAGCAGACCAAGACAGACCGGGATTTCGAACGGGCGCTGGCATTTACCGGCCCGATGGAATGATCCCGGAACCGATGGATCGCCTGGCAAGGCCCCGGCAGCGACCGCCCGCGCTGGCCGAATTCTGGTCGGCTACCGAGTCAGCCCAGAAAGATGCCCATCACCACGGCCATGAGCCCGAAGACCGACAGAAACAGCGCCACAAGATTCAGGGTGACCGCCCGTTGAAGCCGTGCGCGCAGGTCGCTGTCGGGCAGTTGCGCCCGTCGGGCGCGCAGGGCAAGCACCGCGCTCCATCCCAGCCCGGCGACACCGGCAAGCGTCAGCGCCGCGCCGATCCAGATGAGCATGTCCATTCCGCGATCCCCCTGACTGCCCGCCATGCCCGCGCAATGGCGCAGGACTGCGCCGTCGCGGGCGGCGCCCGTCATAGGCCAGCGGCGGCATCGGGGCAAGCCTGCCGCCGGTGTGATCGGGGCTTGCGCCGGGCAGGCCGGAGCGGCTAACCAGCCACGGACCGCCGCATCAGCCGGCATGCAGGACGAGGCAGAGATGAGCATCACCGAGACCGTCGATTCCCACGCTGTCGCCGCAGGCGAGCTGCGCCAGTTCATCGAAACCTATGAACAGCTCGAAGCCGAGAAGAAGGATATCGCCGATCGCCAGAAAGAGGTGATGGCCGAGGCCAAGGCGCGGGGCTACGACACCCGGGTGATGCGCAAGGTCATCGCCCTGCGCAAACGCAAGCCCGACGAGATCGCCGAGGAAGAGGCGGTTCTGGAAATGTACAAGGCCGCGCTTGGCATGGCCTGATCCGGTTTCCGCCTGATTGGTTCGCAAGGCCGTCTGCCGGCTTCTGCCCGAGGCCTCCGAACCGATCAAACGGATCTCGTATCAGACCGCCAGCCCCTCCGGTTCCGGTACCCCGGCACTGCGGCAGGCCGCGGTCAGGGTGTTGGCCAGCAGGCAGGCGATGGTCATCGGGCCGACCCCGCCGGGAACCGGCGTGATGGCGCCGGCAACCGCGGAGGCCGAGGCGAAATCGACATCGCCCACCAGCCGCGACTTGCCGTCGCGTTCAACCCGGTTGATGCCCACATCGATGACCGTGGCGCCGGGGCGGATCCAGTCGCCGCCGATCATCCCGGGTCGGCCCACCGCGGCGATCAGGATATCGGCCCGCCGGCAAACCGCGGGCAGGTCGCGGGTGCGGCTGTGGGCCACGGTTACCGTGCAGTCCGCACCCAGCAGCAGCTGCGCCATCGGCTTGCCGACGATGTTCGAACGCCCCACGACCACCGCTTCGGCGCCCGACAGGCTGCCCAGCCGGTCGCGCAGCAGCATCAGGCAGCCCAGCGGGGTGCAGGGCACCAGCGCCTTCTGGCCGGTGGCCAGCAGCCCGACATTGGCGATGTGGAAGCCATCGACATCCTTGGCCGGGTCGATCCGGGCAATCACCCGGTCGGCGCCGATCTGCGGGGGCAGGGGAAGCTGCACCAGAATGCCGTGCACGCGCGGATCGGCGTTGAGCCGGTCCACCAGCGCCAGCAACTCGGCTTCAGTCGTTTCCGCGGGCAGGCGGTGCTCGAACGACTCCATCCCTGCCTCGCGGGTCTGGCGCCCCTTGTTGCGCACATAGACCTCGCTGGCGGGATCGGCCCCCACCAGCACCACGGCAAGCCCCGGTGTGAGCCCCGTTGCGGCCTTCAGCCCTGCCACCGCATCGGCCACGCGCGCGCGCAGCCCGGCGGCAAAGGCCTTTCCGTC
>SKWP01000077.1 GCA_007128865.1 Paracoccaceae bacterium | reverse complement strand
GCGAGATCGGCTCCTTGGCGATCTTCATCACCTTGCGGACCTTCTCGAGCGGCATCTGCAGCTTCTCGGCCAGCTCCTCCGGCGTCGGCTCGCGGCCGATCTCGTGCAGCATCTGCCGGCCGGTGCGCACCAGCTTGTTGATCGTCTCGATCATGTGCACGGGGATGCGGATGGTGCGGGCCTGATCGGCGATGCTCCGTGTGATCGCCTGCCGGATCCACCAGGTCGCGTAAGTGCTGAACTTGTAGCCGCGGCGGTATTCGAACTTGTCCACCGCCTTCATCAGCCCGATGTTGCCTTCCTGAATGAGATCAAGGAACTGCAGCCCGCGGTTGGTGTATTTCTTGGCAATCGAGATCACGAGGCGCAGGTTGGCCTCGACCATTTCCTTCTTGGCCTGGCGGGCTTCCTTTTCGCCCTTCTGCACCTGATTGACGATGCGGCGGAATTCGGAGATGTCGACGCCGACATACTGACCGACCTGGGCCATCTCGGCGCGCAGATCCTCGACCTTGTCGCGGGACCGATCCATCAGGGCCTGCCAGCCGCGGCCTGCGTTGGCTGTCATGCGCTCGCACCAGGTCGGGTCAAGCTCGGAACCGCGCCAGGCGTCGATGAAGTCGCGGCGGTTGATGCGGGCCTGATCGGCCAGCTTCACCATGGCGCCGTCGATGGACATGATGCGCTTGTTGATGCCGTAAAGCTGGTCGACCAGCGCCTCGATGCGGTTGTTGTGCAGGTGCAGCGAATTGACCAGTTCGACGATCTCGGCGCGCAGCTTCTGATAGGCGGCCTCGTCCTCGGCCGCGAAATGGCCCTGTTCGCACAGTGCCGCGCCGATGCGCTGTTCCTGCATGCCGGAAAGCTGTTCATAATCCTGCGCGATCCGGTCGAGCGTTTCCAGAACCCGCGGCTTGAGCGCTGCCTCCATCGCGGCCAGCGACATGTTGGAGTGTTCGTCGTCGTCGTCGTCATCGTCGCTGCGCCGGATGGGGTTTCCGTCGGCATCGAGCTCGGGCTCGGCATCGCGGCGCCCGTTTCGGGACGGTGCGGCAGCCGGCGCATCGGCGGGCGTCTCGGGCTCGTCCACGCCGGCCTCGCCGTCGCCGTCCAACTGGTTGCCGAAGGTCGTCTCGAGGTCGATCACATCGCGCAGCAGGATGTCTTCGCCCAGCAGTTCGTCGCGCCAGATGGTGATGGCCTGAAACGTCAGCGGGCTTTCGCAAAGCCCTGCGATCATCGTGTTGCGGCCGGCCTCAATGCGCTTGGCGATGGCGATCTCGCCCTCGCGGCTCAGCAGTTCCACCGAGCCCATCTCGCGCAGGTACATCCGCACCGGATCGTCGGTGCGGTCGAGCGTTTCGGATTGCGACCCGGCCAGCGCCACCTCGCGCGAGGTCGAGGCTTCCACGACCTCGCCGCCGCCGTCGGAATCCTCGGCTTCCTCGGCCTCTTCCTCGATGACGTTGATGCCCATCTCGGACAGCATCGACATCACATCCTCGATCTGCTCGGATGAAACCTGCGCCGGGGGCAGCGCCTGATTGAGCTGGTCGTAGGTGATGAAGCCACGCTCGCGTGCCGCGGCGATCATCCGCTTGACCGCGGCCTGGCTCATGTCCAGCACGGTATCGCCATCCTGCTCTTCCGGCTTTGTCTCGGCGGTGTCTTTGGCAGCCATGTGCGCTCCTCGGGATGACCGAATCATCGGGCTCTCATACTGGAAGTCGGAGCCGAATCACAGATTCGCGGCGACTTGATAGGGGTGATTCCCCGCGAACGGGGCCGGGATGACGCAGCGGGCAATCCTGCCGGTTCTGCCAACCGGTTCATCAACGCAGCGAAAACAGGCCCGCCCTGCCGGGCTGGCGCCTGATCGGGGCTGATCCTGGCTGCGTGCCCGTCCCGTCGGCAATCCCCCTGTCTACCGCATGCTCCCTGCGAAAAGCCGTTCCGCGTCAAGGTTTTGCGAGCTTTCTGGTGCCGTTGGCACGAATGGCTTCGCCGTCTTGCGGACCGGTATTCGCACCTTCGAAATGGCGCGCATGCAGCGCCATTTCAAGGCCCCGTTTCAATCGACATGATAACGCGACGCTCAGGCGCCTGATTCCTCGATAATGACCAGATCACGCTCGGCCGCGTCGCGGGCGTGGGAAAGTGCCTCCTGATAGCGGGGTGATTCGTAGCATGCCACTGCGGCCTCCAGGCTCGGGAACCGCGCCACCACGTTGCGGGCCCGGTCGCGCCCCTCCATCTGGCGATAGCGCCCGCCACGGGCCAGGAACACACCGCCATGTTCGGCAATCGCCTCGGTGGCGATGGCAGCGTATCGTCCATAGGCTTCGGGGTCGGTCACATGGACATGGGCGATCCAGAGCGCTGTCATCGGCTTTCCTGTCGTTGCATCGGTTGTCGGCGGCAACGCGGCTTCAGGCGCCGTCGACGATCACCAGATCCCGCCGGCTGGACCGCAGGGCGATGGGCAGGATCGACTGATAATCGGGCGAGGAATACCATGCCTCGGCCGTGGCGCGGTCGGGGAATTCGATCACCACATGGCGTGCCGGGCCTTCGCCCTCGAGCTGGGTCATGGCGCCGCCCTTGACCAGAAAACGCCCGCCGTGCCGTTCGGCCAGCGCCACCGTCTGGCTGGCATAGGTCGCGTAATCCGCAGGGTCGGAAACGTCGATCCGGGCAATGATGTAGGCTGGCAAGGCTTATCCTCCGATCAGGGTTTCAACGGCCGCAATGGCCGCTTCGGCGCGGGTGGGGTCGCTGCCGCCGGCCTGTGCCATGTCGGGGCGGCCGCCACCGCCCTTGCCGCCCAGTTCTGCCGCGGCGGCGCGCACCATGTCCACGGCCGAAAGCCGCGCGGTCAGGTCATCGGTCACGCCGGCGGCGACGGCGGCCTTGCCGCCGGCATCGGCAATCAGCAGCACCGCGCCCGAGCCGATGCGTGCCTTGAGGGCATCCACCAGAGGCGGCAGATCCTTGCCCGAAACCCCCGAAAGCACCTGCGCGGCAAGGCGGATGCCACCGATCTCGCGAGTTTCCGGGCCGGCTGCGGCGCCCTGGCCGCCCATCGCCATGTCGCGGCGCAGCTGGGCAAGCTCGTTCTGCAGGCTGCGGTTTTCGGCCAGCAGGGCAGTCAGCTTGCGTTCGGCATCCTCGAAGGTCGGTGACTTGAGCTGCCCCATCAGCCGGTGCAGCTGATCGGCCTGTTCTTCCAGCCAGTCGAGCGCCGCCTGACCGGTCAGCGCCTCGATCCGCCGCACCCCGGCGGCCGAGGCCTGATCGCCGGTTATCACGAAGGCGCCGATCTCGCCGGTGCGGCGCACATGGGTGCCGCCGCACAGTTCGAGGCTGTAGGTCGCCCCGTCCGCCCCGCGGCCCGAACCGTCCTGACGGCCCATGGACACCACGCGCACCTCGTCGCCGTATTTCTCGCCGAACAGGGCCTGGGCACCCAGACCCTGTGCCGCTTCGGGCGTCATGATCCGAGTTTCCACCGGGCTGTCCTGGCGGATGAAGGCGTTTACCTCGGCCTCGACCCGTGCGATTTCGCCGGCCGCCAGCGCCTTGCCATGCGCGAAGTCAAAGCGCAGCCGGTCCGGCGCATTCAGGCTGCCGCGCTGGGCGACATGGGCGCCAAGCGCCTGCCTGAGTGCCTCGTGCAGCAGATGCGTGGCCGAATGGTTGGCCCGGATGGCGGTGCGGCGGGCGGTGTCCACGGCCAGTTCGGCGCCCTGGTCCCGGGCAATCGTACCCTCGGTGACCTCGGCATGGTGAATGAACACACCCTGTGCCTTCTGGGTGTCGGTAATGCGTGCGGTGCCGGTTTCGGTGCGCAACAGGCCCCGGTCGCCGACCTGGCCACCCGATTCGGCGTAAAATGGTGTCTGGTTCACGACGATCTGCACGCTTTCGCCGGCGCCGGCCTGTTCGGCCGCAGCCCCGTCACGCACCAGCGCGAGGATCTGGCCCTCGGCCGCTTCGGTGTCATAGCCCAGAAATTCGGTCGCGCCATGCGCTTCGGCCAGGTCGAACCAGATCGCTGCTTCCCTGGTTTCTCCCGATCCTGCCCAGGCGGCGCGGGCGCGTGCCTTCTGTTCGGCCATGGCGGTGTCGAAACCGGCCACATCGACCGCGCGCCCGGTCTCGCGCAGGGCATCCTGCGTCAGGTCGAGCGGGAAGCCGAAGGTATCGTAAAGCCGGAATGCCGCTTCGCCGGGCAGGGCCGCGCCATCGGGCAGGCGCGCGAGTTCGTCTTCCAGCAGGCGCAGGCCGCGGTCCAGCGTCTGGCGGAAACGGGTTTCTTCCAGTTCCAGCGTCTCGGCAATCAGCGGCTGGGCGCGCACCAGTTCGGGATAGGCCGCCCCCATCTGCCGCACCAGCGCCGGAACCAGACGGTGCATCAGCGGATCGCGGGCGCCCAGCTGATGGGCGTGGCGCATCGCCCGGCGCATGATCCGGCGCAGCACATAGCCGCGCCCGTCGTTCGAGGGCATCACCCCGTCCGCGATCAGAAAGGATGTCGCCCGCAGATGGTCGGCAATGACGCGGTGATGAATACGCCCCGGCCCGTCGGGTTCGGACGATGTGGCATGCGCGGATGCCTCGATCAGGCTGCGCATCAGGTCGGTATCATAGTTGTCGTGCTTGCCCTGCAGCACCGCGCCGATGCGTTCCAGCCCCATGCCGGTGTCGATGGACTGCGCGGCGAGATCCTTGCGGCTGCCGTCCTCGAACTGCTCGAACTGCATGAACACGAGGTTCCAGATCTCGATGAAGCGGTCGCCATCCTCGTCGGGGCTGCCCGGAGGGCCGCCGGGGATGTGATCGCCGTGATCATAGAAGATCTCGGTGCAGGGGCCGCAGGGGCCGGTGGGGCCCATCATCCAGAAATTATCGTTCGTCGGAATGCGGATGATGCGCTCGTCCGGCAGGCCGGCGGCCTTTTTCCAGATCGCGACGGCCTCGTCGTCGGTATGGTAGACGGTGACCAGGAGCTTGTCGGCGGGCAGCCCGAATTCGCGGGTGATCAGGTTCCATGCAAAGGGGATTGCCTCGGACTTGAAATAGTCGCCGAAGCTGAAGTTGCCCAGCATCTCGAAAAACGTGTGATGGCGCGCGGTGTAGCCGACGTTGTCCAGATCGTTGTGCTTGCCGCCGGCACGCACGCATTTCTGCGCGGTGGTGGCGCGGCGATAGTCGCGGTGTTCGACCCCCGTGAACACGTTCTTGAACTGAACCATGCCCGAGTTGGTGAACATCAGCGTCGGGTCGTTGCGCGGCACCAGGGGCGAGCTGGGCACCACCGCGTGGTCGTGCCGGGCGAAATAGTCCAGGAAGGTTGAGCGGATGTCGTTGAGGCTCGGCATGGCGGCGACGGTCTCCGGGGCGTCGAAAGGAAGTCAGGATCTCTTGCAGCACAGTTCGCACCACCGCGCGATCTGCGCCGGCGCCGGATCGGTTTAGTGCATGCCGGCGGTAAGATGAAACCGGTTTTTTCGCCGGGCGCTCAGCCCCGCTGGAAAAGCGCGGCCGCCCGTGGCGCGTAACGCGCCACCTTTTCGGGGTCCAGCCGGATGCCGAGCCCGGGCGCATCGGGAATGGCCAGCAGGCCATCGGCATCCAGGGTGAAGGGTTCGGCTGTCAGATCGTCCAGATAGGCGCTGCCGCCGATGTATTCGACCAGATCGACGCCCGGCAGCGCCGCCGCCAGATGCAGGTCGGCTGCCAGGCCCAGCGCGGTGTTCCAGCCATGGCCGACATAGCGGACGCCGAAATCCTGCGCCATCCGCGCGATGCGGCGCTGTTCCGACAACCCGCCGACCTTGGTGACATCCGGCTGAACGATATCGAAGGCGCCGCGGGTGATATAGGGCATGAAGGACTGCCGCCGTGTCATGACCTCGCCGCCGGCGATCGGCAGGCGGGCGCTGCGACGCAGGGTCACGAAATCTTCCAGCGCGTCGGGCACCAGCGGTTCCTCGAACCAGCCCACGCCATGGGCGGCCAGCATGTCGGCGGTGCGCAGTGCCCATTTCAGCCCGTTCGGCCAGTAGGCATCGCTGGCGCCGGCATCGACCAGAAGCTGCCCGCCTTCGGGCAGTTCGGCACAGGCCGCCGCGACGATGGCCTCGTCCAGGGCCGGGTCGTCGCGCCGCCCGAACGGCCCCCAGCCGATCTTGAAGGCGCGAAAGCCCTGTTCGCGGTAGCGGGCGATCCGTTCGCCCATCTCGCCCGGTTCGGTCATCAGCAACGAACAATAGGGGCGAACGCGGTCACGGTGCCTGCCGCCGGCCAGGATCGACACCGGCAGCCCGGTAACCTTGCCGAGGATATCCCACAGTGCGATGTCGATTGCGCTGATCGTGTGGGTCAGGGTGCCGCCACGGCCGAACCAGAAGGTATTCTGGTGCAGCTTCTCGCTGATCCGTTCGGGTTCCAGCGCGTTTTCGCCAAGGCAAAGCGGGGCAAGCTGCGCCATCGCGGCCTCGGCCAGCCGGCCATCGGTAAAGGCGCTGCCGAAGCCCGTAATACCGGCATCCGTATGGACGGCGACCAGGCTGTGGATCGAATCCCCCGGCTGGATTTCATTGCTCCAGCCGCCCGGCGGGCTTTCGCCCAGTAGCGGCGCTGCAACCAGCCCGGTGATGCGCACCGGCGGAAGCGCCTGCGACCGTTCCTCGACCATACCCTTCTCCGCACTTCTGACAGCCGTGCAATCTTGACAACTTCGCAATCAGTATACAACCATACGAAACACGCAAGCGAGATCGATCAGGGAAAACCATGCCGGATCGTTGCGCGGCGGCCGCCCGGGCCGCGCGCCACGCCGCATATGCGCCCAAATCATCCAGCCGCGGCCAGTGGCCGGTGCGGCAAACAGAGGAATGCAGCCATGGCCGGAGAAGGCGCCGAAAGCCGGATAGCGCTGCCCTTCGATCTGGATGCTTCGGGCCGGCACGCCGGCTATCTGCGCGCGCCGCTGTCGCGCAACACCTCCGCCTGGGGCATCGTCGAAATCCCCATCGTGGTGATCCGGAACGGCGACGGCCCCACCGCCCTGTTCACCGGCGGCGTGCATGGCACCGAGTATGAGGGGCAGATCGCGATTTCCGAACTGGCCCGCACGCTGGACCCCGCCGCGGTGCAGGGCTGCGTTATCCTGATGCCCACCGTCAACGTGCCGGCGGTGCTGGCCAACACCCGGATTTCCCCCATCGACGGGCGCGACCTGAACCGCTGCTTTCCCGGCGACCCGCGCGGCAACTTCAACGACATGCTGGCGCATTTCATCGATGCGGTGATCCTGCCGCGGGTCGATCTGTCGGTGGATGTGCACAGTTGCGGGCAGGGGGGCGATTCGGCGCTGTCGACCAACATGCACGCCATACCCGACGCCGCCCTGATGGCCCGCACCCTGGCCGCCGCCGAGGCCTTCGGCGCCCCCTATAACGTGGTCTTCGGCGGCATCGACGAGGGCGCGACGCTGACATCCTCGGTCGAACGCCGGGGGATCGTGTCGCTGGGCACCGAGGTCGGCGGCTGGGGGCGGGTCCATATCGAGGGGCTGGCCGTGGTGCGGCGCGGTCTGCGCAACATCCTTGCCCATATGGGAATCATCGAGGGTGCGCCCGAGACCGACACGCCGACCCGCCACATGCAGGTGCCCGACCGCAGCTTCTACGAATTCTCGCCCGCCGTCGGTACCTTCGAGCCGTGTCACCTGGCCGGGCAGGATGTGCGCGCGGGCGAACTGGCCGGCCGGCTGCATTTTGTCGAGGATTTGGACCGCACGCCCCACGAGGTGCGTTACCGCCGCGACGGGGTGCTGTGGATGGCCGCCGGCCCGGGCCGGATGGACCGCGGCAACCGGCTGACCGTGGTGATGACTGACTACCAGCAGGAAACCGGCGCCCTGACGGCGCCGCAGGGAGGGTGACGACATGGCGGAGACATCCGCGAAAAGCCGCATAGCCTGCGACATCGACTTTGACGCCGACGGGCGGCAGGCGGGTTACCTGCGCGCGCCGCTGTCGCGCAACACCTCCGGCTGGGGGATCGTGGAGATACCCATCGTCGTGGTCCGCAACGGCACCGGCCCCACCGTGCTGCTGACCGGCGGCGTGCACGGCGACGAATACGAAGGCCCGATCGCGGTGTCGGAACTGGCCCGCTCCCTGCGCCCGGAAAAGGTGCAGGGCCGTGTCATCATGATGCCCGCGGTCAACGTGCCGGCGGTGCATTCCAACACCCGCCTTTCGCCGGTGGACAACCGCGACATGAACCGCTG
>SKWP01000223.1 GCA_007128865.1 Paracoccaceae bacterium | reverse complement strand
GGACCGGCCCAGATATACAGGAAGATCAGCGCCCAGAAGTGGATGATCGACAGCTTGTAGCTGTAGACCGGCCGCTCGGCCTGTTTCGGGATGAAGTAGTACATCATGCCCAGGAAGCCCGCGGTCAGGAAAAAGCCCACCGCGTTGTGGCCATACCACCACTGCACCATCGCATCCTGAACGCCGGCCCACAGGATCACCGACTTGGAGCCCCAGATCGACACCGGAATGGCCGCGTTGTTGACCACATGCAGCATCGCCACGGTGATGATGAAGGACAGGTAGAACCAGTTGGCGACATAGATGTGCTTTTCGCGCCGCTTCAGCAGCGTGCCCAGGAACACCGCCAGATAGGCCAGCCAGACCACCACCAGCCACAGGTCGACGTACCATTCTGGCTCGGCGTATTCCTTGGACTGGGTCGCGCCCATCAGATAGCCGGTCGCCGCCAGCACGATGAAGAACTGATAGCCCCAGAACACGAACCAGGCCAGGTTGCCGCCCCACAGCCGCGCGGCGCTGGTGCGCTGCACGACATAGAAGGATGTGGCAATCAGCGCATTGCCCCCGAAGGCGAAGATGACCGCAGAGGTATGCAGCGGGCGCAGACGCCCGAAATTCAGATACCCCTGCGCCCATTCGAAATTCAGTTGCGGCCAGGCCATCTGGAAGGCGATCACCACACCGACAAGAAAGCCCACAACACCCCAGAAGGCGGTGGCGATCGCGCCGGCGCGGATCACATCATCCATGTATTCGTCCGGATTGTGCACCGGCGCAGGTTCACCCACCCGGCGCAATTGCCAGATGAACAGGCCAGCTGCGGTCAGCATGATGATGATCGCATGCACCATGTAGGCGAAGTCACGCGCCATGTTCGCCGCTATGGCGGCAAAAAGCACGATCCCGCCCAGCAAGACCAGCTTCACGAAATTCCCCATCTTCCGTCCCTTCGTCGACTTGGCGCCGGCGCACGCGGAATCAGGCGCGCCGGCACGGAAACGTGAGCCAGCTATGACCGATAAATCCGGGTCCGAACCTTGATCCATGTCAACAGCAGCGCCCGGATGCTTGAGTCAGGTCATGGCGCATGCGAAACGTCTGGTCTAGCATCGCGACATGCAGCATGCTGACACCGGAAACGGAGGTTCCCGAATGTCCTACAAATCCCTGGCGACCTTTCTGACCGATCCGGGCACGGCCGAACTGGCGCTTGACGCTGCCATCGCCGTGGCCAGGCAGCAGGATGCCCATCTCGACGTGACGGGCATCGGCATCGACCATACCCAGCCGGGTTTCTTCTATGCCGGTGCGCCGGCGATCATCTATCAGGAAACGATAGATCAGGCCCGCGCCGAAGCCGAGGCGCTGGAAGCGACCGCCCGGACCCGGCTGTCGCGCGAGGATATCCGCTGGTCCACCGAATCGGGCGTGGCACAGCTTGGCGGGCTGACCGATCTTGTCGCGATCCGCGCCCGCTTTGCCGATCTGGTCATCCAGCCCCGCCCCTATGGCGAAGGCCGTGGCCATGAAGCCGAAGCCGTGGTCGAGGCGGCGCTGTTCGAGGGCGATGCGCCGGTGCTGGTGGTGCCCGACAGCGGCCTCAGGCCGGGGTTCGGCCGGCGCGTGGTGGTTGCCTGGAACCAGAGCGCCGAGGCGCTGGACGCGGTGCGCCGGGCCTTGCCCCTGCTGATTGCCGCCGATTACGTCAATGTCGCGGTCATCGACCCGCCCAGCCACAGCCCCGAAAGCGCCGATCCCGGCGGCCTGGTGTGCCGGATGCTGGTGCGTCACGGGGTCAATGCCGAGGTTTCGGTCATCGCCCGCACCATGCCCACCGTATCCGAGATGCTGTGTCGCCATGTCCGCGACCAGGACGCCGACATGCTGGTGATGGGCGCCTACGGGCATTCCCGCCTGCGCGAGGCCATTCTGGGCGGCGCCACCCGCAACATGCTGCAGATCGCCGAAGTGCCCGTGTTCATGGCACGCTGAGCCGGCAGGCAGGCAGATGTTTCGCGCGCGAAACATCTGCCGCAACGCCTGTCAGCCCGCCCCCCTGCCTTTGCCGCAGACGGCACAGGCAGGGTCTTGCCGCGTCGCGATGCTGCGCGTTTCGGACCACAGCGCGTCATGCACCAGAATGCGCCCGCGCAGCCCGCCGCCTGCCCCGGTCAGATGCTTCACGGCCTCCAGTGCCATCATCGCCCCGATGACGCCGGGCAGCGGCGCCACCACGCCCGCCTCGGCACAGCTCGGCACCAGCCCGGGCGCCGGCCGGCGCGGAAACACGCAGGCATAGCAGGGGCCGCCGCGGGCCGGGTCGTAAAGCCCGATCTGCCCCTCCCACTGGGTCATCGCCGCCGATATCAGCGGCCGGCCGGTGGCAACGGCGGTTGCATTGACCAGTTCGCGCGTGTCGAAATTGTCCGTCCCGTCAAGGATCAGGTCGTAATCGGCAAAGAGATCTGCGGCGATATCCGCGGTCAGGCGCCGGTTGTAGGGGCGGAAATCCACGAAACGGTTGAGCCCCGCAACGGCGATCTGCGCCGAAAAGACCTTGGGCATCCCGAGCCGGTCCTCGGCATGGATGATCTGCCGCTGAAGGTTTGAGGCCTCGACCACATCATCGTCGATCACCCCCAGCCGGCCCACCCCGGCCGCAGCCAGATACAGAAGCGCCGGTGATCCGAGCCCCCCGGCGCCGACCACCAGCACCCGCGCCGCCCTGAGCTTCTGCTGTCCCGGCCCGCCAAGCTCGCGCAGCATGATGTGGCGCGCATAGCGTTCCAGCTCTTCGGGCCGGAACGCACCGCCCGGTGCGGCCGTGCCCTGCGGTTCTGCCGGCATCCGGGCGGCTGCCTTGCGGCGCAGCCAGCCCAGGCCGTTGCCATAGCCCCACGCCATGCCCGCCAGCGCCCCCAGCATCAGCCACGGCGCCGGCCCGCCACCGGTTGCAGCCCGAAGCGCCGCGTCATCGGGCAGGGTCAGCTGCAACATGACAACGCCGGCCCACAAGGCCCCGATCATCGTCAGCCGCGCCCGCAGCGGGGCCCCCATGACATGCCCCAGCCCCCACAGCGCTACCGCCAGTGCCAGAACGCCCAGCATTGCGCCTCCTTCTCAGCCGCGCCCCGTAGAGCCGAATCCACCGGCCCCGCGCGCCGTTTCCGACAGGCCATCGGCAACCACGATCCTGGCCTGCACCACGGGCGCCACCACCATCTGCGCGATCCGGTCGCCATGGGCAACGACAAAGGGGGCCTCCCCGAGGTTGACCAGCAGCACCCCCAGCGGCCCGCGATAGTCGCTGTCGATGGTGCCGGGGCTGTTGGCCAGGCTGATGCCATGGCGCAGCGCCAGCCCCGAACGCGGGCGGATCTGCACCTCGAAGCCAGCGGGGATTTCCAGCCGCAGCCCGGTGGGCACCAGCGCCCGCGCCATCGGCGCCAGCACCAGCCCCGCCGCGCGCCGGTCGGGCGGAAAATTCGCCCGGATATCCGCACCCGCCGCCCCCGCGGTGGCATAGGCCGGCAGACCGGGCGCCGGGTCGGCCCAGTCCTCCCACAGCACGCGCAGCACCGGGCCGGTCACGCCACCGCCCCGCCGGCCAGATGCGCCGCAATACGCGCCGCCAGTTGCCGCGCAACCGCCGCCTTGGCCGCCCGCGGCCAGACCTCGACGCCGGCATCGGTGATCAGCGTCACCGCATTCTCGGTCCCGCCCATGATCCCGGTTCCGGCGGAAACGTCATTGGCGACGATCCAGTCGCAACCCTTGCGAAGGCGCTTGGCGGCAGCGTTCTGCTGCACCGCATCGGTCTCGGCGGCAAAACCCACCACCAGCCGCGGCCGACCTTCGCCCATCCGCGCCACCGTGGCCAGGATATCGGGGTTTTCGGCCATGCGCAGCACCGGCGGGCCGTCCGGCCCCTTCTTGATCTTCTGCCCGGATGCCTGCGCAACCCGCCAGTCGGCCACCGCCGCGGCAAACACCGCCGCATCGGCCGGCAACCGGCCCCTGACCGCTTCCAGCATCTCGGCCG
This sequence comes from Paracoccaceae bacterium, assembly GCA_007128865.1. Classification (GTDB taxonomy): domain Bacteria; phylum Pseudomonadota; class Alphaproteobacteria; order Rhodobacterales; family Rhodobacteraceae; genus Rhodobaculum. The sequence goes on along the minus strand of SKWP01000223.1, from coordinate 4,325 downwards.
CGGTCTCGACCCGCACCACATCGACCCCTGCCGGCGGCGGTACCGCGGCCGGCCCGGTCACAAGGCTCACCCGTGCACCGAGATCGCGCAGCGCCGCAGCCAGCGCCGCGCCCTGCGCCCCCGACGACCGGTTGGCGATATAGCGCACCGGATCGATGGGTTCCTGGGTCGGCCCGGAGGTGACGATCACATGCCGCCCCGCCAGCGGCCCGGCCCCCAGCGCCGCCTCGATGGCCGCCAGAATCGCGCCCGGCTCGGCCATCCGTCCGGGGCCGAATTCGCCGCAGGCCATGTCCCCCTCATCGGGGCCGACCACGGCAACGCCATCGGCCTGCAGACACGCCAGATTGCGCCGGGTCGCGGGATGCTCCCACATCCGCACATTCATCGCCGGCGCGATCAGCACCCGCTTGTCGGTCGCCATCAGCAGGGTGGTGGCCAGATCATCGGCATGCCCGCCGGCCATCTTCGCCATCAGATCGGCGGTGCAGGGCGCCACCACCACCAGATCGGCCGCGCGCGACAGCTGGATATGGCCCATCTCGGCTTCCGAGGTCAGGTCGAAAAGCTCGCTGTGCAGCCTTTCCCCGGCCAGCGCCGCCACCGACAGCGGCGTGACGAACTGCGCCCCGGCCCGGGTCAGCACCGGCGCCACCGTCGCACCGGCGCCACGCAGCAGCCGGATCAGCTCCAGCACCTTGTAGGCCGCGATCCCGCCGCCGATGACCAGAAGAACACGCCTGCCCGCCAGCGCCATGATCCGCCTCCCGCGCTGAGGCCGTTCTAGGCGCTCCGGCGATTGCGCACAACAGGCCGGCGCGGCAAGCGCGGCGGAATGCCCGTTCATCCTTGGAAAAATATCCTCGGGGGGTCCGGGGGGCAGACAGCCCCCCGGCGCCTCAGCCCAGCAGGGCGCGCGCCTCGCGGGCGTTGCTTTCCAGCGCCCTGCGCATCTTGCCGAAGGCGGCCGCCTCGAGCTGGCGCACCCGTTCCTTGGACAGGCTCAGCTCGGAGCCGAGGCTTTCCAGGGTGCGCGGTTCCTCGCGCAGCTTGCGTTCGCGGATGATGAAGCGTTCGCGTTCCGACAGCACGCCCATCGCCTCCACCAGCCAGCCGCGCAGGCGCGCCGTGTCGTGGTTGTCGGCTACCGTCTCGTCGGGCTGGGCGGCCTCGTCGGGCAGGATGTCGACCCAGGCGCGGCCGTCCTCGTCCGAGGACTGGGTTGCATCCAGCGAAAAATCGGAGCCCGACAGCCGGCCCTCCATCACCTCCACATCATGCAGCGGCACGCCGACCTCGCGCGCGATCCGTTCGCGCAGCTGATGCCGGTCCAGCGGCTCGCCGCGCGCCATCGCCTCGCGCTCGACCTGGGCCTGCACGCGACGCAGGTTGAAGAACAGCGATTTCTGGTTGCTGGTCGATCCGGTGCGTACCACCGACCAGTTGCGCATCACATAGTCCTGGATGCTCGCCTTGATCCACCAGACGGCATAGGTCGAGAAACGCACGCCGCGGTCGGGGTCGAACTTGTCGGCGGCCTTCATCAGGCCAAGGCTGGCTTCCTGGATGAGATCGTTCATCGGCGCGCCGTAACGGCGGAACTTGGCCGCCATCGACACCGCAAGGCGCATGTAGGCGGTGATAAGCCGGTGCAGCGCCGCCTCGTCACGCCGGTCGCGCCACGCATAGGCGAGGGCAAGCTCGGTTTCCGCGTCCAGAAGCTCGGCCTTCATGGCGCGGCGCGAAAAGCTGCGGGTCTCTATTCCGTCGAAAGCCATCGGTCACCTCCGCATCGGGCCCGCGATGGGCCTTTGCCATCGTTCTTGCAGGGTGATACGCAGCCTGCCGGAGGCCGGATCAAAGATTCATCCCGGAAAGGCGACATGGCGGCAGAACTAGCGCTGGTCATCGGGGGCGCGCGGTCGGGCAAGTCGGCCTTTGCGGAACGTCTGGTGCGCCATGCAGCCGGGTCTCTGGCCCCGGTCTATCTGGCCACCGCCGGCGATCCGGCGGGCGATGCGGAAATGGCCGCGCGCATCGCCGCGCATCGCGCCGCCCGCGGACCCGGCTGGATCACCCGCGAGGCCGGCGCCGATGTGGCGCCTGCACTGGCCGCGGTCGCGCCGGGGCAGCCGGTGCTTCTGGATTGTGCGACCCTGTGGCTGGGTGCGGTCCTGCTTGCGGGTCCGGACGGGGGCATGGCCGAGGCCGGCGCCCTTGCGGCAGCCGAGGCGCGACTGTTCGCCGCGCTCGAAGGCTGCGCCGGGCCGGTGACCGTTGTCAGCAACGAGGTCGGGCAGGGCATCGTGCCGGAAAACGCCCTTGCACGGCGGTTTCGCGATGCACAGGGGCGGCTGAACCAGAACCTCGCGGCGCGGGCGGGGCTGGTGGTCACGGTGATCGCCGGGCTGCCGCTGGTGCTCAAGGGCCGGCTGCCCGAGGGGCTCGGATGACCGAATTCTTCTGGATCCGCCACGGCCCGACCCATGCGCGCGGCATGGTGGGCTGGACCGACATCGACGCGGATCTGTCGGATCGCGCGGCACTGGCACGGCTGGCCGCCCTGCTGCCCGCCGGGGCCCCGGTGATTTCTTCCGACCTGCGCCGGGCCGTTGCCACCGCCGACGCACTGCAGGGCCAGCGCCCGCGCCTGCCCCATGACCCGGCCCTGCGCGAGATGCATTTCGGCGCCTGGGAGGGGATCACCCATGACGAGGCCGCGGCGCATGACCCCGCGCTTGCCCGGGCGCTCTGGGAAACACCGGGCGATATCGCCCCGCCCGGCGGGGAAAGCTGGAATGCGCTGGCGGCGCGGGTTTCGGCCGCGACCGAGGCGCTGGCCGACCGGCATCGGGGCGGTGCGGTGGTGATCGTGGCCCATTTCGGCCCCATCCTGAGCCAGATCGGCCGCGCCGCCGGGATCGCCGCGCCGGCGCTGTTTACCCGGCCGGTTGCCCCCCTGTCGCTGACCCGCCTGCGCCGCGTTTCCCCCGGCCGGTGGGCGGAAACCGGCGGCGCCACGCCGGGCTGACCTTCGGTTAATGGACCGCCCGCCCGGCAAGCTGCGGCGGCTCATTCCGGCAGGGCTGTGCCGCACGGGGTCATGCGCGTGCATCAGGCAGGGTGTCGAAGCGCCCCGGCGCGGAACCGGCGTTGGCCGGGCGCAGCGGCCCAACCGGGTTTCACGTCACACGAACTGCTCGCGCAGCAGCCGTTCGGAAAGCCCGTGACCGGGATCGAACAGGATCCGGTGCCGGATCGCGGGGTCTGAGCGTACCTCGACCCAGACCACATCGCGTACCGAACGGCCGTCGGCATCGGCCATCACCGGCCGTTTGGCGGGGTTGAGGACGTCGAAGCGCACCAGAGCGGATTTCGGAAGCAGGGCCCCGCGCCAGCGCCGGGGGCGAAAGGCCGCCACGGCCGTCAGCGCCAGCACATCCGATCCGATCGGCAGGATCGGCCCGTGGGCGGAATAGTTGTAGGCCGTCGATCCGGCCGGCGTGCACACCAGGGCCCCGTCGCAGACCAGTTCGTCAAGCCGCACCTTGCCGTCGACGCTGATCCGCAGCCGGGCCGCCTGCGGCCCCTGCCGCAGCAACGACACCTCGTTGATCGCCAGCCCGGTTTCCTCGCGCCCGTCCATGGTGCAGGCCCGCATGCGCAGCGGATTTATGACCTCTTCCTGCGCTTCGGCCAGGCGGTCGGGCAGGTCTTCGGGCACATAGGCGTTCATCAGAAAGCCGACGGTTCCGCGGTTCATGCCGTAGACCGGCACATCCAGCGCCTGGGTATCGTGCAGCGTGTGCAGCATGAACCCGTCGCCGCCCAGCGCGACGATCACCTCGGCCTCTGCGGGGGGCCTGTTGCCGTAGCGCGCCACCAGCGCCTCGAAGGCGCTGCGGGCATCGGCTGTCCCGCTGTCCACAAAGGCAATTCGGCTGGTCATGCGCGTGTTCCTGGCGGGCTGTCTGCGGGCGCGACTGTCGCCTGCCCGTGCGGCAAACTCAACCCCGGCTGCGGAATGGCGGAATACGGTCTCGCACCGGCAGGACGATTCGGCTAAAAGCCGCGCGACGGCGATTGCCCGCCCCAGGCGCCCAAGGAGGTTTACGATGAACGCACCGCACCGCGATGACGGCTTCTTCAGCGAGTCCCTGAGCAGCCGCGACCCGGAACTGGCCGGGGCCATCCGCAGCGAGCTTGGCCGTCAGCGCGACGAGATCGAACTGATCGCATCCGAGAACATCGTCAGCCGCGCCGTGCTTGAGGCGCAGGGCTCGGTGATGACCAACAAATACGCCGAAGGTTACCCCGGCCGGCGC
>SKWP01000382.1 GCA_007128865.1 Paracoccaceae bacterium | reverse complement strand
CGGATGGAGATACTGCACGAGATCGTGACGGATCTGACCGAGGTGCACATGCCCTGGGTGCCGCTCTACATCCCGGCCGAGGTCTGGGCGCTGCGCCCGCATGTGCAGGGCTTCCGCGGGTCGTCCACCGGCCAGTACCTGGATCTGCAGAACGTCACGCTCGACCGTTGAGGCGTGGCTGAAGCGGGCCGGCCTCCGGGTGCCGGGGGGCGGCCCGCCACGGGGCTTCGGAGCAGCCCGAAAGGCAGGAAGGAGATCGCAAGTCGTGGCAGGTAAAGTCGCTGATCCATTGTCGCCGACAACAGCTGCGGCCGCAAACACAGGCGGCCGGCCCAGCGGCTGGGGGTGGTCGGCATGAGCCGCCAGCAACCTTACGGCGGCGGTGCCCGCGCCGGGGCCTTGCTGGAGGTACAGAACCTGACCAAGAGCTTCCGCGTCGGCTCCGAAACCTTTGCGCGCTCGGAGGCCGTCAAGGCGGTCGATGACGTGTCATTCCGGATCGAGCCGGGCAGCACCATGGGGCTGGTCGGAGAGTCCGGCTCGGGCAAGTCGACGGTGGCGCGGATGATTACCCGGTTGATCCGGCCGGACTCGGGCGACGTGCTGGTGGACGGGCGCAGCATTCTCGGCCGCGGGATCGTCAGCAAGAGCTTTGCAAGGCAGGTCCAGATCGTGTTCCAGGATCCGACCTCGTCGCTCAATCCGCGCTGGAAGGTGGGCAACCTGATCGGGGAGGGCATTCTCGTGCACCGCCTCTGCCCCCGGCCGGAGGTTCGCAAGCGGGTGGTGGCGCTTGCCGAGCGCTGCGGGCTTGCTGCGGATTCGCTCGACCGTTACCCGCACGAATTCTCGGGCGGACAGCGACAGCGCATCGCCATTGCCCGGGCGCTGGCGGTAGAGCCCAGCGTTCTGGTGCTGGACGAGCCGGTTTCGGCGCTCGACGTCAGCGTTCAGGCGCAGATCCTGGTGCTGTTGCAGGAACTGCAGCGCAGTTTCGGGCTGACCTACCTGCTGATTGCCCATGATCTCGCCGTCGTTGAGCGCTTCTGCGATCACATCGCGGTCATGCGACACGGAAAGATCGTCGAGGCCGGCGATCCCGGCGAGATTCATCGAAATCCACAGCACCCGTACACCCGGTCGCTCGTGGAAGCGCATCCCGTCCCCGATCCGCATCTGCGGAAAAGGGCGCCGGGCTAGGGAGGCCGCCCCGCAAGCCGGCCGAAGACCAACAGGAGGAGGAAGACGATGACCAGGAAATCAGCGATGACCGCCAGCGGCGGGCTGAAGCTTTCGGTTGCGGCACTGGCACTTGCCCTCTCGGCGGGCAGCGTGGCAGCCCAGGCGGGCGGCGGTTCGAACGTGCTGCGTATCGCCTGGCCATGGGACCCCAGCACCATGGACGCGCAGATGCACCGGCAGCGCTATACCCAGATCGTCTCGCACGCGATGCGCGACAAGCTGATGTATCAGGAACCGCCCGGCCTGGCGCTGGTGCCGCTGCTGGCCACGTCGGTCACCCAGATCGACGAAACCTCCTATGACGTGCATCTCAGGGAGGGTGTGCTGTTCCACAATGGCGACGAGATGACGGCCGAGGACGTGGCCTTCACCTTCGAACGGCTGTGGGATCCGGCAACCGAATCTCCGCGCGCCCGGATGGGCAACATGGGCAACATCGACCGTGTCGAGGTCATCGATCGTTACACGGTCCGCTGGCACACCAAGATACCGTTCGGGCCGCCGGCAAGCGCCATACTCGGCTTTCACTTCAGCGGGCAGGAGATTCTGCACAAGGCGACCTACGAGAACCTCACCATCGAACAGGCCCGCACGCATCCGCCGGTTGGCGTCGGGGCGTTCCGGTATGTCGAATGGCTGCCCGAACAGCGCATGGTCGTCGAGGCGTTCGAGGATTACTGGCAGGGGCCGCCGACAATCGACGGCGTGATCTGGCGGACGATCCCCGAAGAGGCGACGCGTGTGGCCGAGCTGCTGGCCGGATCGGTCGACATGATCCACCCTGTCACTCCGGATTTCGTCGACCAGCTGCGCGGCGCCGGCATGAAGCTGGAAATCGTCGCCGGCACCAACATGCGCATGTTGATGATGAATGTGCGCGAGGGCTCGCCGTTCCACGATCCCGAGGTGCGCCGGGCGATGAACATGGCTATCGACAAGCAGGGGATCGTCGATTTCCTCTATGCCGGTCTCGGCGTGGTGGCGACCCAGGTTCCCGGTGACGGGCAGGAGGGCCATATCGAGGGGTATTCGCCGTTTTCCTTCGACCCCGAGGCGGCGCGGCCGGTCCTTTCGCAGGTCACCCAGCCGATCGAGATCTTCACCCAGGGTGTCTGGCAGCTTCCGGCCGAGGTGATTGCCGAACAGCTGCGCGGATACGGCATGAACGTCACCACCGTCGTTCTGGACGATGCCACCTTCAATCAGGTCAATGAAAGCGGCAATTTCGATCTGCTATGGGCCGGTGCCGGCTATGGTTCGGGCGATTTCACCGGGGCCTACTACAACAATCACTTCGAATGCGTGCGCCTCGAGACCGATCGCGTTCGCACCGGGTTCTGCAACGAGGAACTCGACGGGAAGATGGCAGCCATCCGGACCGAGGCCGACGCCGAAACCCGCCAGGCGCTGCTTGACGAGGTGATCCAGGAACTCACCGAAGTCCACATGCCCTGGGTTCCGGTGTTCAACGCTGCCGAGGTCTGGGCGATGCAGCCGTATGTGAACGGTTTCCGCGGTTCTTCCGCGGGGCAGTACTTCAACCTGCATCGGGTCAGCCTCGACCGCTGAGGCACGAGCGCGAACAAGGCCGCCGTCCGCCTCCGGGCGGGCGGCCCGGCCCCGGCCCGACACGGCCGGGAAGGCAGGCAGTAACGAAAGGTCCGCTTCCGTGGCGAACTATATCCTCCATCGCATCTTGCAGACGCTGATCGTGGTGCTCGGGGTGACGGTGATCATCTTCTTCGTCCTTCGGGTCATGCCCGGCGACCCCGTGCGCCTGATGTTCGGCGAAGGCGACGACATGGACATCGGCCAGTCGCGCATCATCTACGAGCAGCAGCTCGGGCTCGACCAGCCGCTGTACATGCAATACTTCAAGTTTCTCGGCGAAATCCTGCGCGGGGATTTCGGCAACTCCATCGTGCGGGGCGGAGAGCCGGTGATCGACATGATCGCCCGCGCCCTGCCGCTGACCATCGAGCTGTCGCTCTATGCGCTGTTCATCGCGCTGGTCATCGCGATCCCGGTGGCGATCCTGTCGGCGCTGAAGCAGAATACCATCTGGGACCGCGGCGGCACGGCCTTTGCGCTGATCGGGGTCTCGCTGCCGAGTTTCTGGCAGGGGATCATGCTGATCATGTTCCTGGCCGTCTGGGTGCCGATCTTTCCGGTCAGCGGGGTGATGGATTCCCACCTCAGGATCGACCGCATCACCGGCATGCCCTTTACCGATGCCATGCTGACCGGTAACTGGGAGGCGGCATGGTCGGTCCTGCGCCACATGACGCTGCCGGCCCTGACGCTTGGCACCGGCATCTGCGGTCAGTTCGTTCGGGTGCTTCGGTCCAGCCTGCTGGAGGTCAAGCATCAGGATTTCATCGACGCCTTCCGCGCCCGCGGCCTGAAGGAGCCGACCATCGTCGGCCACATGCTGCACAACGCCCTGCCGACCACTGCGGTCATCGTCGGGCTGCGCATCGGTGCACTGCTGAGCGGAACCATCGTGATCGAGACCGTCTTTGCCTACCCCGGCATGGGCTTTCTGCTGATCCAGGGGATCAACGCCAGGGACTTTCCCGTGGTGCAGGGCGTGGTGGTGTTGCTGACGGTGCTGGTGATCGCCTCCAACCTGATCGCCGACATCGTTCACGGCATGCTTGATCCGCGCGTCAAGCTGTCCGGCGGCAGGGGGAGCGGGTCATGAACGGGTTTCTGTGGCGGCGCAGCACGCCGCTTCCCAATATCATCGTCGTGTTTGCCATTACGATCATGATCGCCTTTGCGGTGATCGGCCTGCTGGCGCCATGGATCGCCCCGCATCCACCCAACGCCCAGACACTGATGATGCGGCTGCGCCCGCCGGGCACCGAGGGCTATCTGCTGGGTACCGACCAGCTTGGCCGCGACGTGCTGTCGCGTCTGATCCATGGTGCCCGGATATCGCTGGCCATCGGGGTCATCGTGATGCTCCTGACGGCCATGCTCGGCGTCGCCATCGGGCTGATCTCGGGCTATTTCGGCGGCGTCGTCGATGCCGTGATCATGCGCATCGTCGACATCTGGCTGGCGTTTCCCTTTCTCGTGCTCGCGATCGCGCTGGTGGCGGTGCTGGGGCAGGGGGTCGACAAGCTGGTCATTGCGCTGGTGCTGAGCGGCTGGCCCGGCTTTGCCCGGCCGGTGCGGGGCGAGGTCCTGCAACTGCGCGAACGCGAATACACGCTTTCGGCAAGGGCGCTGGGCGTTTCGCCCTTCGGTGTGATGTTCAAGCATCTGCTGCCCAACATCATGCCGACGATCCTGGTGCTGTCCGCCATCGATCTTGGCTACAACATCCTGGCTCTGGCGTCGCTGTCCTTCCTCGGGCTGGGCATGGGGGCCGAAACCGCAACCTGGGGCGGGATGCTGGCCTCGGGGCGCAATTACGTGGCAACCGCCTGGTGGCTGGCTGCCCTGCCGGGCATCGCGATCTTTCTGGTGGTGATGTCCTCCAACCTGATCGGCGACTGGATCCGGGATCGTTACGATCCGCGATCACCGTTCCGCGTTGCCAAGAACCAGGCCATTGCCGAAGCCCGCGCCCGCGCGGCCGCCTCGGCAAAGCCCGCCCTCTGACAATCGGAGCCAAGCCATGACCGCAATACCTGACGTGCGCCCGCCTGAAACCTTTCCCTTCCTGCGTTCCGAGGGGCCGCCGATCGAGGTCGGCCGCAGCCACGGCCGCGCCTTTGGCGATCAGGTCGCCGGGAGCATCGGCGTCTATCGACGCAAGTTCGACAAGATCGGCCTCGCCTGGCCCACGGCGCTGGAGCTGGCAGGCCGCAACATCGCCTTCCTGCGGTCGCTCGACCCTGCGCTGGTGGAGGAAATGGACGGCATCGCCGCCGGCGCCGGGGTCGATCCGCTCGAGATCTACCTCATCAACAACCGCACCGGCCTGACGCGGATGGTCGAGGAAGGCACCGACGAAGACCATGAATGCACCACCGCGGCGATCCTGGGCGAGGCAACGGCCAACGGCCATACCCTTATGGCCCAGAACTGGGATCAGAACGGCGAATGCCAGCCCAATACGGTGGTCATCGAACAGCACATCCCGGGCGAACCGGCGCTGCTGTTCGTCACCGAAGCCGGCATCCTGTTCCGCCACGGAATGAACGATGCCGGCGTCGGGGTGGTCGGCAACGCCCTGCGCACCAACCGCGAACGCCGCGCCGACCGCGGTACGGGGTCGCACATCGCCCGCCGTCGTGCGCTGCGCCACAGGACACTGGCAGATGCGCTGCGTACGCTGGTCGAAACGCCGCGGGCGCATTCGGGCAACCATATCCTCGCCGAGGCCGGCGGCGGTGCGGTGGATATCGAAGGCGTTCCGGGGCAGGCCTTCGAGGTGCATCCGGTTGACGGCATCGTTGTGCATTCCAACCATTTCCTGAACCCCGAGGCGCAGCGGGCGCTTGACGACCGGGGGCCGCGGAGCCATCCTGATACGCTTTACCGCGACGGACGCCTGCGCGCCGGGCTCGCCGCCCGTCACGGCGCCATCACCGCACAGGATGTGCGGGCCGCGCTGCAGGATCATCACGGCTATCCGGTTTCCGTCTGCCGCCACCCGGACCCGCAATCCGACAGCATCGGATACACGCTTGTGTCTTCGGTGATCGATCTGGACGAGCGCCGGATGTGGTCGGCGCCGGGGCCGGCCTGTGTCGGCAAATACACCGAATACCGGTTCACCTGAGCATGCCCGTGCCCGCCAGTCTGCCCCTGCCTGCCCGCTTCGCCCGCATCGCCCGGGCCGGGCAGGCTGTCAGCTGCTGCGGGTCCGGCCCCGTGCGGCCATTGCCCCCCTGCGCGGTGGGCGGTGCCGCCGGTTTCATCCTGCCCGATTGCCGGCTGCCGGCACCGGGCCTTGCCTTCTAGCGGAGTTGTCATGGATTTCACCTTTACCCCGGAACAGCAGATGTTCGCCGATACGGTGCGCAGCTTTGCCCTGCGGCACCTCAGGGACGGCGCGCTGGAGCGTGCACAGGAAGAGAAGTTTCCGCGCGAGCTGAAAAAGCTGTTCCACGACAACGGCCTGCTGGGGATTACCATCGCCGAGGAGGACGGCGGGCAGGGCGGGACGCTGATGGATGCGGTCATCGCCATCGAACAGATCGCGCTGGTCTGCCCGCGCAGTGCCGACATCATCCAGGAGGGCAATTTCGGCGCCATCCGGACGCTGGCCCAGTATGCGAGCCCGGATCAGAAGGAACGCTTCCTGAAGCCGATCCTCGAGGGGCGCGAGGTGATCGCCGTGGGGATGACCGAACCCGACGCCGGCAGCGCCACCACCGATCTGAAGACAACCGCGACACCTGACGGCAACGGCTTTCGCATCAACGGGGCCAAGGTCTTTCCCAACCCCTTTGCCGATGTCTACCTTGTCTATGTCCGCTTCGGCCCCGGCGTCGGCGGCATCGGATCGGTGATGCTGCGGCGCGACACGCCCGGTTTCACCTTCGGCAAGACCTCGCAGTTCATGTCGGGCGCGGCCTGGGCGCCGATGTTCTTCGACAATGTGTTTGTCCCGCCCGAGGATGTGCTGCTGCCCGAAGGCGGTTTCAAGAAGCAGATCGCGGGCTTCAACGCGGAACGGGTGGGCAATGCCGCGCGGTCGCTGGCCTATGGGCGGTTCTGCTTCAACGAGGCCCGGCAGTATGCGCTCGACCGGGTGCAGTTCGGCCGCCCGCTTTGCGAATTCCAGGGCCTGCAGTGGAAGTTCGCCGACATGCTGGTGGGGCTCGAGGCAGCGCAGATGCTGCTTTACCGCGCCGCATCCAAGGCCGACCGCGGCCTGCCGTCGCCCGAGGACACCACGGTTGCCAAGCTGATGTGCAACCAGGTCGGCTTCAACGCCGCGCATGAGGCGATCCAGGTCATGGGTGGGCTTGGCTATTCGCGCGAGTCGCTGGTCGAATACTGCTTTCGACGCTCGCGCGGGTGGATGATCGCCGGCGGGTCGATCGAGATGCTGAAGAACCGCCTGGGCGAGATGATCTTCGAACGCCGCTTCAGCCAGCGCCCGCCCCGCCCGCCGAAGCCTGCCGAAACGCCCGCAGGAGCATCATGATGGGACAGGACACAGCCGTTGACACCGCACCCGCGCCGGCCCGGCAGATCGCCGGCCTGCTGATCGGGCAGCCATCGCCCGGGGTCGTGGAAGTGCGTCTCAACCGGCCCGAGAAGATCAACGCGCTGGACGAGGACACCTATCGTGCCCTGACGGACGAATTCCATCGCCTGCACGAAGACCGGTCGGTTCGGGCGGTGATCCTCAGCGGGTCGGGGCGCGGATTCTGTTCGGGGTCCGACATCGGCGCGATGCTGAAGACGACCGGGCCGGCTGCCCGTGCACGGCTGCAGCGCCGGCATGCCGCAGTGCAGGCGGTCTACCGGATCGAGAAGCCGGTGGTTGCCGCCATCCACGGCCCGGCCGCCGGCATCGGCTTTTCGCTGGCCATGGCCAGCGACATGATCGTGGCCAGCGAAGACGCCTATTTCCAGCAGGCCTTTACCAATGTCGGGCTGGTGCCGGATGGCGGGGCGATCTTCTTTCTGGCGCAGCGGCTGGGCATCGGGCGGGCCAAGGATCTGGTGATGACCGGGCGGCGGCTTGGCGCCCGCGAGGCCCATGAATGGGGTGTGGTCAACCGGCTGGTGGCGGCGGAGGGGCTGCTGGAGGAGGCACGCGCGCTGGCGGCCAGCCTCGCGGCGGCGCCGACCTATGTGCTTGGCCTTGCCAAGAAGATGTTCGCGGCCGGCTGCAGCCCGTCGCTGGAAACCGTGCTGGAGATCGAAAGCTACGCTGCCAGCGTGGCCCGTGCCTCCGGCGATCACAAGGAGGGCGTGATGGCCTTCCGCGAAAAGCGCAAGCCGCGGTTCACCGGTGAATGACCGTTTGTCGGGCGCAGGATTGCAGGATGGTGGCATGATGATGGATACGGCTACGGCCGGGCAGACCCTGGGCGATTGCATCTTCCGGCCGCGGACGGTGGCGCTGATCGGCGCGTCGGCCGATCCGGCCAAGAACAACGCCCGCCCGCAACGCTATCTGGCCGAGGCCGGTTTCGAGGGGCGGGTGATCCCGGTCAACCCGACACGGTCCGAGATCATGGGTCTCAAGGCATGGCCCGATCTGGTATCGGTTCCCGGACCGGTGGACCATGCCTTCGTGATGGTTCCGGCCGGGGCCGTCGAGGATGTCATCGACCAGTGCGTGCGCAAGGCCGTG
>SKWP01000050.1 GCA_007128865.1 Paracoccaceae bacterium | reverse complement strand
ATGGCGCGGTTGACGGGGCTCGAACCCGCGACCCCCGGCGTGACAGGCCGGTACTCTAACCGACTGAGCTACAACCGCGTCGCGACCCGATTAAGCCAAGCCGTTCCGGGCGTCAATCGCAAAAACGGTGGGTTCGGCCGCAAACGACAGGCCAGCGCGCGGGCGACACGAGGTTTTCAACCTGTCGCGATCATCTGACCGGGGCCGAAGCCCGGACCGGGCAACTGCGGCAAGCCTCAACCCGCTTCCGAAAGCTCGTCAAGCAGGGCAAACACCGCCTCGGGCTGCGAATAATAGACAAGCTGGCCTGCGTCCTCGATCATGTGCAGGCTGCTTCGCGCACCAAGCGTTTCGTGGAAGGCCTCGACCGTATCGGCGGCAACCACCGGATCGTGGCGGCCATGCACGAGGTGAACGGGGCAGCTGCTTGCGGCAACAAGCCCCGACCAGTCGCGCACCACATGATAGCTGTCGATCTCGAAGGCATGATGGCCCTGTTCGACGGCATAGCGCACGCCATCGGTCACGATCTCGAAGATGTCCTGCTGGCGCAGCGCCGACAGATCCAGCGGCGATGACTGATAGAGGGCCGAAACAAAGCGGCGTTCGCCGCCGGCGTCGATCTGGCGAATGCCGGCGCGCAGGATGAACGGCAGCACCTGAGGCGCGTAGCGGGCGGTAAAGGCAACCAGCCGCTGGCGCGTCGACATCAGGTCGAACTGACGCGGCGAAAGTATCGGCACACCGCCGGCCACATTGACAATCGTACGGACCCGTTCGGGAAACCGCGCCGCGAGACCAAAGGCATAGACCGCCCCGGCCATGTGGCCCATGACCACCAGGTTATCGAGGCGCAGATGGGCGCAAAGCGCCTCCAGATCGCCGGCAAAGCGGTGGACGGCCCTTGCACGGGGGCCGGGCGCGCCCTGCGCTGACCCGAAATAGGGGCGTTCCGGCGCGATCAGCTGCAGCTTTCGGCGCCGCAGGATGTCATGGGCCTTGTCGGTTATGGCTATCCCGTCAAGCATCCCGTGAAGAAACAGTATCGGCCGGCCGTTGTGCGGCCCCAGCCTGCGCCAGGGCATCCGCCGCCCCGACGGGAGATTCAGAAAGGCAACGTCGCTGCGGCCGCGCTCTCCCTCTCCGGTATCGGGCAGATGCGCCGCCAGGCTGAGCGAAAGCCGGATGACCTGGGCCTGCGTCCGGGTATGCGTCTTGCGAAGGATGGTCTTGAGCTGGGTGCGCACCGTATTCAGCGCGCGGTCGCGGGCTGCGGCGATCTCGGGCAGGTCGAGCCCCTCGACCAGCAGGCCCACCACATCGATCTCGGCGTTGGACAGGTCGAAGGCCTCGCGCATCATCTCGCCCAGAAGCGGCGACCAGCGCGCGGTGGCGCTGCGCAGCACCAGCAGCCCCTCGCCACCGGGGCCGTTCGCAGGCATCGCCACCATATGCAGGGCCTGCCCTTCGGGAAGGGTCAGCATGAAGGCCTGTGCCGTTCGCGCCCCTTCAGGCTCGACACACTGGCGCAACGCCGCATTCAGCCTGTCCAGGGTGGCCGCGTCGGCCGGCAGCCGGTCGATCGGCATGCCCGGACGCAGCATCAGAAGCCGCCCGGCGCGGGCATTGTGCCAGGTGATGCGCCCGGCCTGATCGACCAGCATGTGCAGGCCTTCGCGCAGGCTCCGGTGCCGGCTGACACCATCATGCGCGGTACGGCCGAGCTGGTCGAGGATCCGCGATGACGTCTCGAGATGCGGCAGCGCCTCGGACAGATCGATCAGGTCACCGCCCCCCGCGGCCGACAGGGCTTCGGGCGGCAGCACCGCAAGGGCGGCGTCAAGCTGCGCCTGCCAGTGTTCCATGAGCGTGTCGTAGTTTTCCGGGGTTACGGCGACCTGATAGATCGCCTGCAACAATTCGGGGCCGGGCCGGATGCGCGAAAGCGCCGGCCCCCCGGGCCTGCTACCATCCGCCGACATGTCGAACCTCGACGCGCACCTGCGTCACCTGACTTGCAATACTGGACAAAAACGTATTCCGAAAAAGATCACTCATTTGGTGTATGCGAGGCAGAAGTTTATTGCAATCCGGCTTGTTTCTGCGGTCGCGCGGCAAAGTCGGACACAAAAGCTGGTGATTTGCCACGCGGCTGTGGCATCAATCGGGTAAATGGCGGGGCCGGGCAAAGGCCACGCGGCAGGTGGCCGGGCGGGGTATTCATGCAGACGGGACTGGGCATCAGGATTGGCGCGGCCCTTGTGCTTGCCGGCCTGTGTGGCACGCCCGCGCCGGCGGCCGCACAGACACCGGCCGAGGAACTGGCCCGCGAGGCAGAGATGCAGACCGGGCCCGCGGCGGGCACCCCCGCGGCCGCGGCCTTTTCCATTCGCAGGGTGATTGCCGGGCCGTCCGCCTATCTGCCCCGCGACGAGGTCGAGGCCGTGGCCCGGGGTCTGGAACGGCGCGGTCTGACCAGCGCCGACATCGCCGAAGTCCTTGCCGCATTCGATGGCCTTTACGACGCACGCGGCATTGCCCTGGCCCAGGCAGTGGTTGGTGGAACTTCGGCGCGCGATGGCCGTGTCGAGATTGCCTTTGTCGAAGCCCGCGTCGGCCAGCTTCGGCCGCAGGGCAATCTGGCCAGCCCGGAGATCTATCGGGCAAGGATCGGCCTGCGCCCGGGCGATCTGGCCGATAACCGGGTGCTGGAAGACCGGCTTCTGCGCCTTGCCATCCTGACGGGCATCAGGGCCGATGTCGCGTTTTCTCCCGGCGAGCAGCCGGGTTTCACCGATGTCACCATCCGCCTCGATGAACCGCCCCGGCGGGCGGTGGTCGTGACGCTGGACAGCCACGGCAGCGCTGCGACCGGCCGGTTCCGCGCCACGCTGGCCTACAGCGATGCCTCGCTCAGCGGCCGGCTGGACCCGTTCGCGGCATCGCTGACGCTGGCCGAAGGCCTGGCTTCGGGCGCCCTGCGCTATGGCTTTCCGCTGAATGATGACGGCACCAGCGGATTTGCGGCGCTGTCGGCCGAACGGTCGCGCAACATCAGCGGCCCCGAGGTTCGCGGGCGCAATGCCCTGTTCGAACTCGGCCTGTCGCATCCGCTTTCGATCACCCTTGACCGGCAGGTGATCCTGCGCGGATCGGTCTTTGCCTTTGACGACCGGCGCAGCACCGCCGGCGTGCAGACAACGCGGCAATCCGGCGGCGGGGTGCTGCTGACTGCCGGGCTTTCGCAGGATCTTGGCAACGAAACCCGGCTCGGCATCGAGGCCGGACTGCGGCATGTCGGGTGGCGCGACGGGGTGCTGGGGCTTTCGGGGCTGGCCACAACCTATCTTACCGCCGATGCCTCCCTCGACATGCCGCTGGGCAGCGGCACCGCCCTGAGCCTGCGCGGCGGCGCGCAGGCCGTGCGCGGGGCCGAGGCGCCGGCACAGTTCCGCGGCAGTCTGACGACCGCCTCGCGGGTGCGCGGCTATCCGTCAGGGCAGCTTGCCGGGGATGCCCATGTCTGGGCCAGCGTCCAGCTTCGCGCCCGCCGCCCGGTGTCGCTGGGGGCCGATCTGATCGCGGTGCCTTACGGATTTGTCGATGCCGCGCGCGGCTGGGATCGTACGGGCGGCGTCACCACCCTGCAGGGCACGGCGGTTTCGGCCGGGCTTGGCACGGGGATCGGAATTGGCCAGAAAGGAAGCGCCGATCTTGTGCTGGCCCGTCCGTTGCGCGATCTGCCCGGATTCACCGCACGCGGCAAATGGCGGCTGGACGCAAGCATATCGGCACGGTTCTGATTTCAGCAGCAAACCGGGCATGTAACGGAGGGCGAGGAATGAAATTGTCGTGGTTGGGTGGACTGGCATTTGCGCTGGCTGTGCCCCAGGCGGCGCTGGCCGACAGGCTTGAGGCCGGAGCCCGGTTCGGTGACTGGACAGTTGCCTGCGAGGCGATCGCCGTCAACGAAACGATCTGCGTGCTTTCCCAGCAACTGATCGCCCGCAACGGCGACCGCTTCCTGACCGAGCTGCTGGCCTTCAACGATGCCGAAGCGCCCCGGGCCTATCTTGCCGCCCGCGTGCCCCTGGGCGTGTACTTTCCGCCGGGTTTCTCGATGCGCCCGGAAGGCGCCGGGGAGGCGCTGGAATTCGAATGGCAAAGCTGTGATGCCAGCCTGTGCGAGGCGCTGCTGGTGCTTGATGCCGCGGCGTTGCAAAGCCTGGGTGCCGAGGCAACCGCCATTGCCGGCTATGTGCCCGTCACCGGCGCAGAGCCGCTTGTATTCCGGGTCGGGACAGAGGGGCTAGCCGACGGGCTCGCGGCACTGGCCCGCGCCTTCGGGGTTCCCGGCGTTGATGGACTTGCAGCCGACTGATGCGAAATCCGCCGAGGCGCTGCGGCGAGAACGGATTGAAGGGCAGTGGAAGAACGGGAGCCCCCCTTGCCAGCGGCCCCCGTTCCCACCCGGTGCACCCCGCACACCACGTGACTCTGAAAGGCCCCGGCCATCCTGCCCGGATACTGCATGCTTGCGCTACGCTGATCCCACCGGCAAGGGAAATGCCTGCCGGATTTGCCTAGAATTGGCGCGACCGAAGCAAATCGCGTGACGCTCAGGCGTATACGGCTTCGCGGCCGAAATGGCGGGTGAGCAGGTAATAGACAACCGCGCGATACTTGTTGCGCTCTGACCTGCCGTACTGTTCCATCACCGCGTCAATGGCCGAGTCAAGATCTGGCCCGTCTGGCAGGCCCAGCTTGCCGCGCAGGAAATTGCGTTTCACCGTCTCGATCTCATGCGGCTGGCTGGCGGCAACCGTACAGGCATCGGCATCATAAATGGCCGGCCCGCAACCGATGGTGACCTTGCGCAGCAGCTCCATGTCAGGCTCGACCCCGCATTTTTCGCGCAGATCGCCCGCGTAGCGTTCGATCAATTCGTCCCGGCGTCCCATGGTATCCCCCCGAATGCAATGCAACCGGTCGTTCATCGACCGGCGGTTTCAGTCTCGGCGGATCAGGCAGTCTTGCAAGAAAAAAAGCCCGTTCCGGGATGCCGGAACGGGCCGAAACGGGGCATGGTCAACCGTCAGTAACGGTAATGCTCGGGCTTGTAGGGGCCTTCGGTCGCAATACCGAGATACGAGGCCTGATCGGTGGAAAGTTCGGTCAGGCGGGCGCCGACGCGGTCCAGATGCAGGCGCGCGACCTTTTCGTCCAGATGCTTGGGCAGCACATAGACGCGGTTTTCATACTGGTCGCCGCGGGTCCAGAGCTCGATCTGCGCCAGAACCTGATTGGTGAAGCTCGCCGACATAACGAAACTGGGGTGGCCGGTGGCATTGCCCAGGTTCAGCAGCCGCCCTTCCGACAGCAGGATGATCCGGTTGCCCGAAGGCAGCTCGATCATGTCCACCTGGTCCTTGATGTTGGTCCATTTGTGGTTCTTCAGCGCGGCGACCTGAATCTCGTTGTCGAAATGGCCGATGTTGCCGACAATCGCCATGTCCTTCATCGCGCGCATGTGCTCGATGCGGATGACATCCTTGTTGCCGGTGGCGGTGATGAAGATGTCGGCGCTGGCCGCCACGTCATCGAGCCGCACCACCTCGAAACCGTCCATGGCCGCCTGCAGCGCACAGATCGGATCGACCTCGGTCACCTGAACGCGGGCGCCGGCGCCGCGCAGGCTGGCGGCCGATCCCTTGCCGACATCGCCATAGCCGCAGACCACCGCGACCTTGCCCGCCATCATCGTGTCGGTGGCGCGGCGGATGCCATCAACCAGCGATTCCTTGCAGCCATACTTGTTGTCGAACTTAGACTTGGTCACGCTGTCGTTGACGTTGATGGCCGGAAACGGCAGGTGGCCCTTTTCCATCATCCGGTACAGGCGGTTGACACCTGTGGTGGTTTCCTCGGTCACACCCCGGATGGCGTGGCGCTGCCGCACGAACCAGCCGGGGCTTGCCGCGATGCGCTTGCGGATCTGGGCAAAGAGCGCTTCTTCCTCTTCCGACTCCGGATTGGCGATCAGCTGTTCCTCGCCCTCCTCGACGCGCGCGCCGATCAGGACATAGAGCGTCGCATCGCCGCCGTCGTCGAGGATCATGTTGGCGCCGCCGTCCTCGAAATGAAAGATGCGGTCGGCGAAATCCCAGTATTCTTCGAGCGTTTCGCCCTTGTGGGCGAACACCGGAATGCCGGCCGCGGCGATGGCAGAGGCAGCGTGATCCTGGGTCGAGAAGATGTTGCACGACGCCCAGCGCACCTGCGCGCCCAGCGCTGCCAGCGTCTCGATCAGGACGGCGGTCTGGATGGTCATGTGCAGGCTGCCGGCGATGCGGGCACCCTTCAGCGGCTGGCTTTCGCCGAACTCGGCGCGAAGGGCCATCAGCCCCGGCATCTCGGTTTCGGCAATGGCGATTTCCTTGCGGCCGAAATCGGCCAGGGCGATATCCTTGACGGCGTGGTCTCGCGGCATCTGGCGCGATCTCCTCGGGATGATTGAAACTGTCGGGGGTCAGATAGCATCCGCCCCCGCCCGGGGCAACGCATTGGCGACGGGCGATTGCCCCTTCAGCCGGGCATGGCGCGCAGGGCGGCAAGCTGGCTTCGTGTGCGCGCCATGTCGAGCAGGCTTGCGTAATGGGCGTCGAGCGCCGCAGGATCCTGCCCCGGTGGCGGGTCGAAGGGCTCGAACCGCTCCAGTCCGGCCGAAGGCGTAAAGGTCAGTTCGCCGAACCACAGCCGGCTGCCGGTTTCATAGAGATCGACCCGGCACAGCGGAAACGGTTCCGACAGACGCCGGGCAAGCGCGATCATCTCGTCCAGCCGGTGCGGGCGCGGATGTTCGCCGGGGTATTCGACCGAATTCGATGCCTCGGCCATCAGCCGATGCGGAAAGCGTTGCCAGTCGAGCGTGTAGAGCGCGCTGAAAAGCCCCCCCTGCGGCCGCAGCTGCAATTCGACAAAGGCCGGCTCGCCATGAAAGCAGTGCAGCTTGAAATCGGTAAGCCCGAGCGCCGGATCGTCGGGATGCAGCATTTCCTCGACAATCACGCCGGGGGGAATGTCGCGGTACTGCATCTCGCGCTGCACGCGCCAGAATTCGCGCTCCATGGCATGCTGCATCCGGCGCCGGCAGTCTGCCCAGTCGAACCGGTCGCGGTCGTGGCAGAGGATGGCCGAGCCGGTATCGTTGTTGGCCTTGGCCACGAACTGCCGGTCGGGGATGGTGTCGGGGCGCAGTTCGGCCGCATCGCGGGTAATCAGGATGGCCCTGACGAGGTACTGCTCGCCCACCCGGTCGGCCACCCAGGAACGCACGGCGATCTTGTCGGCGCAGCGCACATGCAGCGGGGTAACGCCGTGCAACTTGAGCCAGTTGATCTTTTCGCTCAGCAGTCGCGGGCGGCGCAGATCGGGGTAGAAGCCGAAGCGATGATAATAGTTGCGGCGCACCACCCAGGCGTCCGGCATCCGGTCGCGCAGCGCGGAATGCAGCCTGCGCAGGATGGCCGGCCGTGCGGGCCTTGCGGCTTGGGCGGTCTGGGTCACCGGTTTCGCACTCCTCTTGCGCAATCATGGCATGGCGGGCAGGCCGGAAGATGGCGGCGTCGCGGCAGGAATGGCGCACTCGACACCGGCCCGCTTCCGTGAAATGACGCCGGCACAAACCGGCCGCAACAGCGACACCTGCCCATGCCCCCTGCCCGCGCCTGGCAACGGATGCTTTCGGGCCGCAGGCTCGACCTGCTGGATCCGACACCCGTTGATATCGAGATCGAGGACATCGCCCATGGCCTTGCCTTCGTGGCACGCTGGAACGGCCAGACGCTGGGCGACTGGCCCTATTCGGTGGCCGAGCATTCACTGCTGGTCGAGGCATTCCTGGCCCGCCTTCAGCCCGGCACATCCGCGCGCTGGCGTCTGGCGGCGCTGCTGCATGACGCGCCCGAATATGTCATCGGCGACATGATCAGCCCCGTCAAGGCCGCGGTCGGGCCGGGCTATGGGGCGCTGGAGGCGCGGCTTTCGGCGGCAATTCACCTGCGTTTCGGCCTGCCCGCCCTGCTGCCTGACCCGGTGAAGAAGGCCGTCAAACGTGCCGACCGCCTGTCGGCATGGGTCGAGGCCACGCAGATCGCCGGGTTTTCGCAAGCCGAGGCAGACCGCTTCTTCGGCCGCCCGGATCGCGCCGTGATCGGCGATGTCCGCATCCTGCCGCGCCCGCCTGCCGAGGTGCGCGCGGCCTATGCCACCCGCCATGCCGAACTCATGACCGAGATCGACGCGATGCGCTGACCGGCCCCGCGGCCGGGCCGCCGCCGGCTTCGGCCCTGGCGTGTCTGGCAACCGGATCGGCACCGGGGGCAGGCCGCGCCGGCAGGCCCAGCGCCTGCCATTCTTCCGCAAGGGCCGCGCGTTCAAGCTCCATGAGCCTTGCAACATCCGTCACCCGCTCCGGCTCGCCGCGCAGATGCTGCAGCAGGCGATGGCTGTGAATGATGGTCGGGCGGGCGTCCAGCGGTTCCCACGCATCCATCAGCGTGACGCGCCGCAAGTTGAATTCGGGCGGCAGGACGTGAAACCGCAGGTCT
>SKWP01000478.1 GCA_007128865.1 Paracoccaceae bacterium | reverse complement strand
GACTACAGTCGGGCTACGCCCTCCTTCCGTCGCACACCCACCGCGGCGTCTCATCCAGATTGACGCGGAATCTCATCCTGATTGTCGCGCCGCAGCCGACGGTCTTCGGCGACGCCAAAATGACGACCGGGCTACTCGACCGCCTAACGCACCATTGCGATGTCGTCGAGACCGGCAACGAAAGCTGGCGGCTCAAGACGCGCGCCTGAGGCCCAAACGCCCGCTGACCCGAGCCGGCTGCGCAGCTAGATAGCTCCGCCGCCTCGGGTCAGCCGCCGATGCGCCGGGGGGGTCCCTTTTGCGCGACGATACGGGGTCCCAATCAGTGCCGCTTGGCATCCAGGGCGCCCGGCCGTTTTCGGCATGTCCACTATAGGTCTTGACTGGAATGATCCGATCACCATAAGTCTGGACATGCCGCCAAAGCGCCAATTCTTCTTCAGGCAAGGTGTGGAAACAGGAACCGATATGCCCCCTTCCACAGCTCCCGCGCCGCTGTCGGTGCACCACCTCCAAGGTCCTGTATAGAAGTTTTGCACACCAGAGCGCTGCGCACTGCCGAGGAGTTCACGATGCCGTTCTCAACCTACATGCAGCAAAGTCTCGGACGCGCCGAGATTTCTCCCGAAGGGCCGCTTGAGGCGGGGTCGCATGTTCCGCTCACGATCACCTATACTGCTGGTCCGTTCGGCATTGACGATACTGGCGGTCTGAAGTTCAGCTGGCGCACCGCATCGGATTCCGGCAGGCCGCAGATGTCGGATCCGAAAGCACCCAATTACGTGACGGCCGTGGCCAGCAACGGTGCCCGGCTCGATATCGAATACAACCGCAACAACATCCGCCCATGGGTGAACACGATCTTTATCCGCGTGATGAGCGGCTTCCTGCGGGAGGGTGACCGCATCATCGTCAGGATCGGCGACCCCGAGCATGGCTCGCCGGGCTATCGTCTGCAGACATGCTGCGATGACGACTTTCAGTTCAAGGCATTCGTGGATGCCTTTGCGACCTATGATTTCGTGCCTCTGCCCGATTCACCGGTGCTGAAACTGGTTCCGGGTGCGCCGGTTCGGTGGAAAGCCCATCTTCCGACCCTGCGTCGGCTGGACGAACCGTTCCGGCTTGCCATCGTGCCCGAGGACCGGTGGGGCAACCCCAGCGATCTTGCCGATCAGGATGTCTTCATTTCTCCGGATCGGCCGGTCCTGGGCCTTCCCGAGCGCGTGACCTTTTCGAGGGGCGATGCACCGCATGTCATTGACGGGCTGCGTCTGGAGCATCCGGGTGACCTCCGCATCGAATTGCGCGATGCCGGCGGATCCCTGCTGGGGCGTTCCAACCCGTTGCGTGTGGTTGAAGAAACCGATGTCAGGCACTTTTGGGGCGACCTGCACGGGCAGAGCAACGAGACGGTCGGCACCAACACCGTACAACAGTATTTCGCCTTTGCCCGGGACCGGGCGTTTGTCGATATCGTGGCCCATCAGGGAAACGACTTTCAGATAGACACGGCCCTTTGGGCCGAAATCAACAGGCTTTCCGCCGCTTATGACGAACCCGGCGCGTTCGTCGCCTTGCCGGCTTACGAGTGGTCCGGCAACACCGGCATGGGCGGTGATCACAACGTGTATTACGCCACCGAAGGCCGACCGATCCACCGTTCTTCCCGCGTACTGCTGGATGGCGAGGACGAGGACGGAAAGGTCTGCCCGACAGTCAACGACCTGTTCGAGGCCCTGCAGGGTGAGGATGCTGTCGTTCTGGCCCATGTCGGCGGCCGTTACGCGGATATATCAGTCGGGCATGATGGCCGCATCGAGCGATCTGTCGAGGTTCATTCCTGTTGGGGCACCTTCGAATGGATCCTGCATGATGCCTTCGATCTGGGCTATCGGGTTGGTGTCGTCTGCCACAGCGACGATCACAAGGGCCGGCCCGGGGCGGCTTATCCCGGTGCTGCAACCTTCGGCGCAATCGGCGGGCTGACCTGTTACAGGATGGAGGCCCTGGACAGGAAGCACCTGTTCAAGGCGCTGCGCGGACGGAATCATTACGGCACAACGGGCACGCGGCTCTATCTTGACGTAGAGGCACGTCTTGATACCGGCGCACAACGCTTTGACGAAGACCCCGCGTTTGGCCCGACCGGGTCGCAGCCGGTGAAATCGGTGCAGATGGGCGATATCGCCACGACGACGGACGGGCAAGCGACGCTTGCCTGCGAGGTTCTCGGCTCGGCCCCGGTGGAGCGTGTGACCGTCTTCAAGGGAAACCGGCCCGTTGCCATCATGCGTGGATACGGTGAAAGCGACCTGGGGCGCCGCATACGCGTGGTTTGGGAGGGTGCCGAATACCGTGGTCGCAGTCGCGAGGTCTACTGGCGTGGAAAGTGCAGTATCCTCGGGAACCGTATCGAAAGGATCCGATCTTTCAATTTCTTCAATGTTGACAAGCCCCTGTGGCTCAGGGACGACGGGCGGGAAGTTGCCTTTGATTCCGTCACGACGGGGAACTTCGCCGGATTTGACGCATGGATTTCGGAATCCGACGGTGGCGATCTGACGTTCGACAGCAGCGAAGGCAGATTCTCCGTACCGATCTCGCGGATCGGGCTGGACGATCATGTGTTCGACGCCGGCGGTCTGGGCAAGAAGGTAAGGATCTTCCGCCTGCCGGATGAAATCGAATCCTGGCAATTGGCCTTCGAGACCAGGGTCGAGCTTGATCCGGGGGTGGACAATCCGCTTTATGTCCGTGTCACGCAGGAAGACGGTCACCAGGCCTGGTCGAGCCCGATCTACTTTGTTCCCTAGTCGGCGGAGCAGCCAGACGGATGAAGCGGCGTTGTGAAAGGGGGCGACATGCTGGTTGACAACCTGATCGCAGCGTTGGGGCTCGTTCTCACCTTCGAGAACCTGATCTTCGCCTGCCTTGGGGTCATCATTGGATTTATCTTCGGGGCGATGCCCGGTATCGGAGCCAATGTAGCCATCGGGTTGCTGATCCCCTTTACATTCTATCTCGATCCGGTGGTCGCGATCGTCTGCCTGCTGGCCATAGGAAAGGGCGCCAGCTTTGGCAGCAGTGTGCCCGCGATCCTGCTCAACATGCCGGGCACGTCGCAGGCCGCATTCACCGCGATCGACGGGCATCAGCTTACCCGGAAGGGAAAGTCCAAGAAGGCGCTGCACATGGCGCTCTATGCATCGGTGATCGGCGATCTCTTCAGCGACCTTACGCTGCTGCTTGTTGCCGCACCGCTCGCGATCGTGGCGCTCAAGATTGGCCCGCCCGAATATGCGGCAATTGTGTTCCTTTCGCTGCTGGTTATCGGGGCGATGATCGGCTCTGCCCCGATCAAGGGACTCATTGCTGCCGGCCTCGGGTTGCTTCTGGGAACGGTAGGCCGGGATCTGTTCACGAATATCGAACGATTCACCTTCGGATCCCGCAACCTTGATGACGGGTTGAACATCGTTCCACTGCTGCTCGGACTGCTCGTCTTTTCGGAAGTCCTGGTTCAGTTGCGCCGAGAGATGCTCAAGGGCAAGGAGCCCGAGCTCGGTGCCATGCGATATGATGCCAACGCACCCGGCCTGCATTGGCGCGAGTTGCTGAGGCATTTTCCGGCAATCATTCATGGCAGCTGGATCGGCACGGTGGTGGGTGCCATACCCGGTCTGGGCGCCACGGTGGGCAGCTTTCTGGCCTATACATTTGCAAAGCGCACTGCCCGCCCCGAGGAACAGGTCGGAAAGGGTTCGCTGCGTGGCATCGCGGCAGCGGAATCGGGAAACAGTGCCGGCACGGGGGCCAACCTGATCCCGCTGGTGACGCTTGGGATTCCCGGCAATGTGGAAGCGGCGCTGGTGCTTGGCGCCTTCATGATTCATGGCCTCACCCCCGGGCCGTTCCTGATGCAGAATCAGGCGCCGTTGCTCTATGCGATCTTCCTGAGCCTGATTCTCGCCAACCTGCTCCTGCTGGCCCTGGGCTTCGGGTTTCTGCGTCTGTCCCAGTATACGCTGAAGATTCAACCACGCATTCTTCTGCCGATCATTCTGGTGGTGACCACCTTCGGCACCTATGCGGCAACCCGGCAACTGTTCGATGTTGGCGTGATGTTCCTGTTTGGCCTGATCGGCTACGCCATGCGCAGACTCGGGTTTTCTCCGATCCCGATGCTCATTGCGTTTCTGCTGGGTCCGATACTCGAAGACGGCATCCGACGGTCGCTGCTGATGTCCGGGGGTGACCCGTTCATCTTCTTCGAACGGCCGATATCGCTGGCGTTCATAATCATGGCAGCCCTGGCGCTTGCATTGCTGGTTCGCGGTGCGCTGCCCCGTCGTTGACCGCGTGGCACGGGTGGCAACCAGCAAGCCTGCAACCGCTCGCCGTGTCTGACGTTTCGCCAGCGTAATGCCGCCAGCAGCGGCGTCGGCAGGAATGCGGGGGACTGCGACCAATTCGCCGGCTTGACCGGGCTGACAAACCGTACCCTACCCGGCGTGCCGCGATCAGAGCATCAGGGAAACCAATGCTCCGCGCGGAAGGCGGAGCGAGAACACCTGTTCGAAAACCATATGCAGGACGACGATTGGCGCCACCGTCCACAAGACCAGCGTTACGGGTCGACGTACGCCCAGGACAAGGAAAGTAGCTGCCACGGCGATGCCGCTTCCCAGATGAAGGCCGAAGTAGCCCGGGAAAAGCAGCACAGTGCCCCAGATCGCGACGACAAGGTAAAGGGCAAGCGGTTCGCCCTGCCGGTCAAGTTCGAGAAACGGATCGTCGGCCGGCACCGAACCGCCGGGCCTTCGGGCGGCCACCATCAGGCGCAGGGTCGATACCACCAGCATCAGGAGGCTCAGCCCTCCGATCAGGGCCGCAGCGATCCGCGGCATGATCGTCTGTTCGCCGGTACCCGCAAAGGTCGGAATGAACCAGAACCAGAGCGCCAGCGAAAAGACAATCAATGCCGCGGCCATTCCCGCGTTAAGCCGTTCGTTCATCGATCGACCCTTCCCGGGAGGTCGTTACCAGATCACTGGGCCAGATAATCCCTGAGTGCGCCGGCAGAGTCGAACACTTCCTGCATCAGCTGTGCATAGGCGTCCGGTTCCATCCATTCCGGGGTCAGGTCGATTGCCCGCAGGCGTTCCTGAACCTCCGGATCTTCGACAACCGCCCTGATTGCCTCGGAAAGCTTCTCGGCGCGATCGGGTGGTGTATCGCCGTGCATGGCGAAGCCGTAGTTGATCCGCACCACGAAATCGGCCCCAATTTCGTCCAGCGTCGGCACATCGTCAAAGCCGAACTGGGCCAGTCCGCCCGGTGTCAGGGTCGCGAGGATCTTGAGTCCCCCGTCGCGTGCAGAATGCCAGGCCGAGGTTCCGACGCCCGTTTCGGCAAGCGTCACATGGCCGCCGAGGATGGCGGCCGAACCTTCGGCGCCCGAGCGGAAGGGAACGAGGCGCACGCCAAGGTCGTTCTTCTTGGCAAAGGCTTCCATGACCCGAGCGGACCAGAACGCGCCGCCATCCGCAAAGGTGATCGGCGTGTTCCGGGCGTGTTCGATCATGCCTGCGACGTCATCGAATGGTGCATCCGCGCGGGCAAACAGCACGCGCTCCTGCGGCATGTAGCCGCCCAGCATCGTCCATTCGGACAGGTCGATGGGGCGATCCTGATAGACGGATGTGAACGGCGCATCCGAAAGGAAGCTCACGAAGGTATAGCCATCCGCGTCGCGTCGCTGCGTTTCGTCGAGGGCCAGAAGGCCGCCGGCGCCAGGGCGGTTCTCGACAATCACCCGAACGCCGAGGTTCTGTTCGAGCTTTTCGGCGATGATCCGGGATGAAACATCTGTCATCCCCCCGGCACCGAAGCCGATCAGCACTGTGATCGGCTGGCTGGGGAAGTCCTGCGCATTGCTTGAAGTGGCAATACCTGTTGCCAGTACAGTGCCAAGAAGCAGGGTGGCCGTTGTCTTGATACTCATGCTGATCTCCCTTGAGATGCGGTGTCCTGATTGATTCCGGGCTCCCGAAGCGCGCACCGCCGGCGCCGCGGGGGGATAACCTGTCAGTCCGGAACAAAACGCTGCGTTGGTCCCACAACGCCCAGTCCGACGCGCATTGCCTCGGTCGCAAAGAGATCCTCGGCATGGACATTGGCAATATTCACGTCGGGCCCGAATTCGGCAATCAGCGCCTTCTTCATGTCCTCGATCAGATGATGGCTCACGCCGCTGATCCAGGGGCCGGGGAGTTCGATCATGACGCGATCGAAATCCAGGCCCTCCCGAAGCGCCGACAGCATGTCCTGCTGAAGCTGACCACCGGACACGAGCTCCGCGGCCTCCACCAGAACGTATTCCGCCCCGACTTCGAAGAAATGCCGCGCCTGCTTCATCAGGTCCTGAACGTCGTTTTCGTCGTTCTTGGAGCCAACCTCACCCATCACGCTGAGACCGTGTCCGATGGCCTCGCGCGTTGCCCGCTCGCGTTCGTCGGCACCCAGGGGAATGCAGTTGTCGGAGATTTCGATGGTCTCGAACCCGAGTTCCCGCGCCTCGGCGAAAAAGCCCGGAATGGCCTTCCATCCGTGATGAGCAAGCACGAACTCGAAGAACTGCCCACCGATGAATGGCCGCACCGCATGCGCCTTGTAGAGCGCGAGCTTGTCCAGCAGATACGATCGACGGTACAGACGAGAGCTCCCGGTCGCGATCTTCGCGAAATCAAGATGCTGACCGGCGAGTTCGAGCACATCCTCCTGATGTTTCAAGGGCACGCCAAAATCCGCCATCATCGTCAACCCCTTGGAACGCGGCTTTGTCCGGCTTCGCTGGGGCGGAAGGGCTATCGCGGCAAAGGGGGCGTCATCGCTCATCTGGGGCTCTCCTGTTACTCGCTGCCGGCTGTCGGCGATGGTGGAGGTCAGTCACTGTTGCCCGGAACCGCCGAGAGGCCCCATGGCTGGCGCGCGGTGATTTCGAGAGGACGGTCGCTGGGCGGCACGAAGACCCGTTGCCAGGTTATCGGCGCGTCGCGATAGCTCATTGCGCCGATGATCCAGACAATTCCGCAGGTGCCCAGCGGCAGATTCAGCGCAGTTGTCGCCCGGGGCGGCAGGATCTGGCACATCATCGTCTGTTCGGCCGAAAGCGTCGGGGCATTGAACCGCTCGGCAATCGCGTCGCGGATGGAAATGCCGTCAAGCTCGCTCCTTTCCATGGTTGTCAGCGAACCGAAGCGGTCTCCGGGCAGGAAAACCTCGCTGTAAAGCGAAAACTCGTTCGCGACGCTGACTTCCCGGCGAATACGCACATAACCTTCATCGCAATTGCCCAGAAACGCAGCCCAGGGCCCTTCTTCGTCGATCAGGGAAATGTCGCGGACGCTGACAAAGATCGGCAGCAGGGTGTTGCCGTCTTCGGCCAGAAAGCGGAAGTGGCGAAGATGTCGGTTTGGCGCCCGACCGCCCCTGACGAAGGTGCCGCGGCCATGATAGCGTTCGACAACACCGATCTCGGCAAGATTGCGCAGGGCCCGCTGAACGGTCCCCAGGCTCATGCCGGATTCCGTTGCTATCTGATCCTCTGAAGGAATCTGTTCACCCGGCCGCCACCGGCCTGCCTCGATCTGTGACAGCAGGGCGTCCGCCAGGATCCGGTGCTTGGGAGATTTCTCGCGCAACCCATCGGTCAGTCCTGCCAGCGTGCCTGCCTGAGCATGATCGGCCATGGTTTACACCCTTATCGGAGCCAGCCTTGTTCCAGCGTAAGGACGCAGGGACGGATTCGTCAAGTCTTATATAGGACCTCGGGAAGCACGACGGTGCTGCGGGTCATAAAATGCGCAAAGGGGCACCGATCCGGCTGAACGGTGCGCGAACGGCGGAATCCCGGCGGTGTCATGAGGCGCTGCAAGGTCATCACGCACATAAGTCCAGAGCCGCGCAGTTTTGGTGCCGCCACGCGCCAGGAGTGGCACCGTCATTCGCGGGCTCACTCTTGGAGATGCGCCCCAATCGCTCCTTGCCGCCGGTCGAATGCGGCCTTGGCGTCAGACCCAACCAGGCGGACAGGTCCCTGCCTGACTGAAAGTCGGCGATATCTGGCAAAGCTGACACGAGCGCGCTTGCGGTAATCGGGCCGTCGCACCAAAGGTGCGCCATGTATGACAAGTGGCCCGCCTGCGGCGGGACGCCGGGTATGGTCTGCGGGCGTTGTGCAGCTTCATTGGCCTTGGCGTCTGCGCAAATGTCGTCGGTCAGGCTCTCGATCTTCTTCTGGGTATCAATCAGTTGATCGGCGAGCAGGCTCAGGGCTTTACGAGCCGGTGCTGGCAGCTCGGCCTGTTCGCAGGCCATGATCAGCCGCTCGGCATTGTGGATGCCCTTGGCAACGACGATGCCGAATTCGCCAAGATGCGCGCGCATCACGCCGGAGGCGTGCTTTCAGCACGACGCGTTCACGATCTGGGTCTGCTGGCGCACCAGAAACTCCCGTGCGTTGCGCTGGAAGCGCACCTGTGGTGCGACGTGCGTCATCAGCAGCGCCTGGGTATCCTCACTCTTCACGGGAACAAAGCGCATGGACGGGCGCGACACGGCTTCACAGAT
>SKWP01000201.1 GCA_007128865.1 Paracoccaceae bacterium | reverse complement strand
TCCATGAACAGGTACCTGTTATCGACAGCCGCCGCGGCGCTGTCCGTTTCGCCGCTGTTTGCGGAAACGCCCGACCCTTCCGACTGGGAAGCCGTGCTGCAGGCTGCCCACGGGCAGACTGTGTACTGGCATGCCTGGGGCGGGGATCCGCGGATCAATGCCTTCATCGCCTCGGTCGGCGCCGATCTGCGGGCGCGCCATGGCGTGGCGCTTGAACATGTGCGGCTTGCCGACACTGCCGATGCCGTTACCCGCGTGGTTTCCGAACGTCAGGCCGGGCGCGACAGCGGCGGTGCCGTCGATGTGATCTGGATCAACGGCGCCAATTTCGCATCGATGAAGGATCAGGGGCTGCTGTTCGGGCCCTTTGCCGAAAGCCTGCCGAACTGGCCGCTGGTGGATACCGAGGCCAATCCGGCCGTGCTGATCGACTTTACCCTGCCGGTCGAGGGTTATGGCAGCCCATGGGCCATGTTCCAGATGGTGTTCGAATACGACAGTGCCACACTGCCCGATCCGCCGCGTTCGCTGGCCGCGCTGCGCGACTGGATCGCGGCGAATCCGGGCCGGTTCACCTATCCGCAACCACCCGACTTTCTGGGCACCAGCTTTCTGAAACAGGCGCTGTACGGGGTGCTTGACGACCCGTCGGTGCTGATGGGGCCGGCCGATGCGGTGGATTACGATGCCGTGACCGCACCGCTCTGGGCCTTTCTCGACGAGATCACGCCGAACCTTTGGCGGCAGGGGCGGGCCTATCCTGCCAATGAACCGGCATTGGGGCAGCTGCTGGCGGATGGCGAGATCGATATCGCCTTTGCCTTCAACCCGGGCCGGGCCTCGGCGGCGATTGCCGATGGCGAGTTGCAGGATACCGTGCGCACCTTCGTCTTCGACGAAGGCACGCTGGCCAATTCCTCGTATCTGTCGATCCCCTACAACGCGGCCCACAAGGCCGGCGCGCTGGTGCTGGCCAACCTGATCCTCGACCCCGAAATCCAGGCACGGGCGCAGGATCCGGCCATCCTCGGCTTTCAGACGGTGCTGGGCATGCACTTGCTGGAAGAGGCCGACCGCGCGCGGTTCGAGGCGCTGGAACTGGGCATCGCCACCCTGTCGCCCGACCAGATGGGCACCGGCCTGCAAGAGCCGCACCCGTCATGGATGACCCGCATCGCCGAGGACTGGGTCGCACGCTACGGCGCAGGCCGCTGACTTGGCGCGTGCAGGGCTTTGGGCTGCGCTGACGCTGCTTGCCCTGCCGGTCCTGGCGGGGCTTGCCGGTGTCATCGGCCCGGCCTTTGGCTATCTGCCGGCGCTTGGCGGCACCGGCTTCGGCCTCGATCCCTGGCGCGGGCTTCTGGCCTGGCCGGGGCTGGCGGGTGCGCTGCGGCTGTCGCTGGTGACGGGGCTGGCGGCAACCGCCGTGTCGCTGGCGCTGACGCTGCTGATCGTGGCGGCATGGCAGGGCACGCGAAGCTTTGCCTGGGTCACGCGGGCGCTTGCCCCGCTTCTGGCTCTGCCGCATGCCGCAGCGGCCTTTGGCCTGGCGTTCCTGATCGCGCCATCGGGCTGGATTTCGCGGGCCTTTTCGCCCTGGGCAACGGGGTGGGAACGCCCGCCTGACCTGCTGATCGTCAACGACCCCTGGGGGCTTTCGCTGGTTGCCGGGCTGGTGGTCAAGGAGGTGCCATTCCTGCTGCTGATGACCCTGGCGGCCCTGCCGCAGGCCGACAGCCTGCGCAGCCAGATGGTGGCCCGTGCGCTGGGCTACGGGCGGGTAACGGGCTGGCTCAAGACGGTAGCGCCCCGCGTCTATGCCCAGATCCGGTTGCCTGTCTATGCCGTGCTCGCCTATTCGATGTCGGTTGTCGATGTCGCGCTGATCCTCGGCCCGACCCGGCCGCCGACGCTGGCGGTGCAGATCCTCGACTGGATGAACCATCCCGATCTCGGCATGCGCTTTCAGGCCGCCGCGGGCGCGCTGGTGCAGCTGATGCTGGTTCTGGCTGCACTGGTGCTGTGGCGGGGGGCGGAACGGGCGGTCGCCCGTCTGGGCGGCACCTGGGCGGCCGCGGGGGGGCGCGGCACCGCTGCCGACAGGGTTCTGCGCCCGCTTGGCGCGGTTGGCGCCATCGGTATCGGGCTGGCGGTGGGGCTGGGGCTTGCGGGGCTTCTGGTATGGTCCCTTGCCGGGCTGTGGCAGTTTCCCGCCCTGCTGCCCGAAATCTGGACGGCACGGCACTGGATCGGCCAGTCGGCGGAGCTGCGCCGCGTCATGGTTGTTTCGGGGCTGATTGCGCTGGGCGCCGCTGTGGTGGCCCTGGCGCTTGCCGTCGCCATGCTGCAGGCCCGGAACGGCGCGCGGGCGCCGTACGGGCTGCGGCTGATCTACCTGCCGCTGATCGTGCCGCAGATCGCCTTTCTGCCCGGGCTGGCAACGCTTGCCCTGGTGCTGGGGATCGACGGCACGCCGCTGGCGGTCATGGCGGTTCATCTGGTGTTCGTGCTGCCCTATGTCTACCTCGCGCTTGCCGATCCGTGGCGGGCCTGGGACAGGCGCGCGGGGCTTTCGGCAGCGGCACTCGGCGCGCCGCCGGCAAGGGTGCTCTGGGCGGTGCGCCTGCCGATGCTGACACGCGCCCTGTGCATCGCCCTGGCGGTGGGCTTTGCAACCTCGGTGGCGCAATACCTGCCGACGCTTCTGATCGGCGCCGGGCGGGTCAGCACCGTGACCACCGAGGCGGTGGCGCTGGCAGCATCGGGCAACAGGCGGCTGATCGGGGTCTGGGCGGTGATGCAGATGGCGCTGCCGATGGCCGTCTTTGCCGCCTGTCTGGCGCTGCCCGCCTTGCTTTTCCGGAACCGTCAGGGCATGCGCATCGGGTGAGCCTGCAGATCGAAAACCTCGAGATCCGCCGGAACGGGGCGGTCATGGTCGCGCTCTCCTGTCGGGTCGCGCCGGGCGAGGTGCTCAGCATCATGGGGCCTTCGGGATGCGGCAAGTCCACCTTGCTGATGGCGCTGATCGGTGCCCTGCCGCCGGGTTTCAGCGCGTCCGGGCGCATCCTGCTTGACGGCCACGACATTACCGGCCTGCCGACCCATCAGCGGCGCCTGGGCATCCTGTTTCAGGACGACATCCTGTTCCCGCATCTTTCGGTCGCCGGAAACCTGGGCTTCGGGCTGGCCAGCGGCGCGCGCGACCGCGACCGGCTGATTGCCGACGCCCTTGCCGAGGCCGGTCTCGAAGGCATGGGCAGGCGCGATCCGGCAACGCTTTCGGGCGGAGAAAGGGCGCGGGTGGCGCTGATGCGCACGCTTCTGTCCGAACCGCGCGCGCTGCTGCTCGACGAACCGTTTTCGAAGCTCGACACCGACCGGCGCGCGCGGATGCGCGAATTCGTGTTCCAGAGGGCGCGCGCCCGCGACCTGCCCGTGGTGCTCGTGACCCATGACCGGGCGGATGCGCAGGCCGCAGGCGGGCCGGTTCTGGGCGTGACCGGCACGGCTGCCTGATACCCGCCCGCAGCCGGCAGCGGCTTTGCAGGTCTGATCGGTTCGCCCCCACCCGCATGCTTCGGGGTTCTGCGGTCAGGTTTCCGTTATCCCGCGCAGGCGTTCCGAGCGGCGGCGAAGCAATTCCAGCGAAATCAGGAACAGCACCGACACGAATATGAGCAGCGTCGCCACCGCCAGGATGGTCGGATTGATCTGCTCGCGCAAGCCCGCGAACATCTGGCGCGGGATCGTCCGCTGCCCCGGACCGGCCAGGAAGATCACGATCACCACCTCGTCGAAGGAGGTGACAAAGGCAAACAGCGCGCCCGAGATCACGCCGGGGCGGATCAGCGGCACGGTGATGTCCATGAACGCCCGCACCGGTGTTGCACCCATGCTGAGGCCAGCATGGTAGAGCGCACGGTCAAAGCCCGAAAGCGTGGCCATCACCGAGATCATCACGAACGGGATGCCCAGCGCCGCATGGGCCATGATGATCCCGATGTAGGTTCCGGCGATGTTGTAGCGGGTGTAGAAAAAGAACATGCCCGCCGCCATGATGATCAACGGCACGATCATCGGCGCCAGCATCACCGCCATGATCAGGTTCTTGAACGGCATGTAGCGGCTGGTCATGCCGACCGCCGCCAGCGTGCCCAGCACCGTGGCGATGACCGTTGCGGCGATACCGATCATGAAGCTGTTCTGGATCGCGAGGATCCAGTTCGGATTGGCGAGGATCTCGCGGTACCAGCGCAGGGAATAGGCCGCGGGATCAAGCCGGAGCATGCCTTCGGTAAACGAAAAGAATGGCTCCACATTGAAGGACAGCGGCACGATGATCAGGATGGGCAGGATCAGGAAGAACAGCACCACGAAGGAGAACCAGCTCAGCGACAGCGCGCCCAGCTTGTGCCAGAAGGTGAAATAGGCCGGCCAGTCGCGTTTCATCCCCCTACCCCAGCTTGATGTTGCTGGCGCCGACGAAGCGGTCGAAGGCGAAATAGATCACCAGGATCAGCGCCAGCAGCAGCGAGCCGAGCGCGGCGGCCAGCCCCCAGTTGTTGGACTGCTGCATGTGGAAGGCGATCAGGTTCGAGATCATCTGTCCGTCGGTGCCGCCCACCAGCGCCGGCGTGATGTAGTAGCCCACCGAGATGATGAAGACGAGCATCGCGCCGGCCGACAGCCCCGGCAGCGAGGCCGGCAGATAGACCGACCACCAGGCCCGGATCGGGCGCGCGCCCATCGACATTGCCGCGCGCATGTAGCTGGGATCGATCCCCTTCATCACCGCATAGAGCGGCAGCACCATGAACGGCAGCAGGATATGCGTCATCGCCAGCACGGTGGCGAATTCGGTGTACAGCAATGTCAGCGGTTCACCGATGATCCCGACCGCCATCAGGGTGGAATTGACCACGCCGTTGGTCTGCAACAGCGCGATCCAGGCCGTGGTGCGCACCAGCAGCGAGGTCCAGAACGGCAGCAGCACGAAGATGATCAGCATGTTGGCGCGCCCCGAGGGCTGCTGCGCCAGGAAGAAGGCCAGCGGATAGCCCAGCAGGATCGTCAGCACCGTGATCGTCAGCGCCATCCGCAGCGTCTTGGTGTAGAGGTCGATGTAGATGCGCGCCGAGGTGCGCGCCTGAATCGCGCCCTCGGGCGTCCGTTCCAGATCGAGCGCGGTCAGAAAGAAACGGTCGGTATAGACCTGCCCGGCACGCTGCAAGGCGCGCCAGATGTCAGGCTGGTCCCACGCCGGGTTCAGCGCCGATAGCATCTCGGCGCCGCTGGCTGCGACGGCATCGGGATCCTCGGCGTTCAGCCGCCGCGCGGTGCCCTGGATGGTGGACGAGGCGCCGGGCAGCACGCGGTTGATCTCTTCACCCAGACGCCCCGATCGGCGCTCGGCAAACAGGGTGCGCAAGTCGCTTGCAAAGGCAGTTCGGGTCGCGGTGTCGGGAAGGCCCTGCCCGTCCCATTCCGACAGACGCTCGAGCGTGGCAGGGATCAGTTCGGCCACGGCCGGGCTGTGCACCGACCGGAACAGCATCGTGGCAATGGGCGCGATGAAGGCGAAGGTCAGGAACACCAGCAACGGCGTCACCAGCAGGAACGCCATCAGGCGGTTGCGCCGCAATTCGGCCCGGGCAGCGCGCCGTTCCGCCGGAGTCAGCGCCACATCGGCGGTCGCGGCGGTTGCCCGCGGACCGGGTGTCGCAGGGCGCATGTCGGTCGGTGTTGTGGCAGCGTCGGCCATGGGTGCCTGTCCGGACCAGGGTAGTGGAATGCCGGGGGCGGCGTTGCTCCGCCCCCGGAACGATCGCAAGCAAGACCTAGCGCAGCAGCCACTCGTTGAACTGCTCGCCCAGCGTCTCGCCGAAGTCGGCCCAGAACACGCCGTCGGCCTTCAGGCCGATGTCGATGTGCGACGAGGGCAGGAACGGCACCACCGCCGGATCGACAAGCGGGTTCGACGACCGGCGGGTCGGGCCATAGGCCACGTCCTGCATCCCGGCCAGCGGCACGGTGCCGGTGGCGAAGGCGATGAACTCGTGCGCGAGGTCGATCTTGTCGGTTCCGCGCACGATCGCCCAGACGTCCAGATCAAAGAGCTGGCCGTCGAAGACCATCTCGAACGGGCGGTCTTCCTGCACCACGGCGTCAAAGATACGTCCGTTCGCAGACTGCACGATCACCGCGCCACCGTCGTTCAGCAGCACCGGCGCCTGGCTCCAGCTGTCGAACCACACCACGCTGTCGCGGATCGAGTCGAGCTTGGCAAAGGCGCGCTGCTGGCCTTCGGGCGTGGACAGGACGGCATAGACCTCGTCCTTGGGCACGCCATCGGC
This sequence comes from Paracoccaceae bacterium, assembly GCA_007128865.1. Classification (GTDB taxonomy): domain Bacteria; phylum Pseudomonadota; class Alphaproteobacteria; order Rhodobacterales; family Rhodobacteraceae; genus Rhodobaculum. The sequence goes on along the minus strand of SKWP01000201.1, from coordinate 2,287 downwards.
GATCAGCGCCCATTCCATGTTCACCTGCGGGCGGCGACGCAGCGCGCGGGGGCCGGGGAAGGCCTCGGTGTCGAACAGCTCGGCGATGGTCTTGGGGCCGCCATCGGGGAAGACGTTCTGATTGTAGGCGAAGATCGTGGACCAGAAGATCACGCCGACACCGCATTCGCTGGCCAGCGCCTCGGGATAGAAATCCTCCAGCGCGGGCGTGCCGTCATCGCCGGGTGGCAGGATGTCGCGCGGGATCACCTCCAGCAGGCCCTCGGAGCACGCACGCTCGAGGTCGATCACCTCGATATCGACCACATCCCACAGGATGTTGCCGGCCTCGACCTGCGCCTTGATCTCGGCAATGCCGCCCGAATAGTCCTCGAACAGGATGTTGACGCCGGTCGCGGCCATGAACGGGTCGATCATGTGGGTGCGCTGTGCCGCGCCATAGGCGCCGCCGAAGGACACCACCGTCATGTCCTGCGCCGCCGCCGGCAGCGCAAGCGCCGCGACGGCGGTTGCAGCGAGTAGTCGTTTCATCGGTTTCATGGGCCTTCTCCTCTGTTGTTATGCTTGTTTGCAATGGCGGGCTTTCGCCCTACTCCGGCACCGGCCGATGCGGGGCAAAGGCCGAGCAATCCTTGGTGGCGGCGACCAGCGTCACCTCCTGGCCCTCGGAATAGTCGGGGGCGGCAAGGTCGTTGAGCACCTTGACGACCAGTTCGGTCCCGTCCGGCAGGGCAAAGAAATAGCGGATGAAGTCGCCGACATAGAGCTTGTTGGTGAACCGCGCCGTGAACTTGGTGTCGAAGGCATGGTCCGACGGCATCAGGAACAGCTTTTCGGGGCGCACCGACACCTGGCAACGCATGCCCAGCCGGTCGGCATCGGCGCGCCGCGTGCGGATCACGTCGCCCGACGAGATGCGCACCTCGGCCACGTCGTCGGTCAGGCCGACAAGCTCGCCGGGCAGGAAGTTGTTCTCGCCGATGAAATCGGCGACAAAGCCGTTGCTCGGGGTCTCGTACAGCACGTCGGGTGCGTCGCATTGCTGGACCACGCCGGCGTTGAACACCGCGATGCGGTTCGACATCGTCAGCGCCTCGGTCTGGTCGTGGGTGACATAGATCACCGTGAAGCCGAGCTGCTTGTGCAGTCGGGTGATCTCGAGCTGCATCTGTTCGCGCAGCTTCTTGTCGAGCGCGCCCAGCGGCTCGTCCATCAGCACCAGACGGGGCGCGAAGATCAGCGCGCGCGCCAGCGCCACCCGCTGACGCTGCCCGCCCGACAGCTGCGCGGGCGTGCGGTTTCCGAAGGCGCCCAGCTCGACCAGATCGAGGTATTCCTGCACCTTCGACCTGATCTCGGCCGTCGGGCGTTTGCGGATCTTCAGCGGATAGGCGAGGTTCTCGGCGATGGTCATGTGCGGGAACAGCGCATAGTTCTGAAACACCATGCCGATGTCGCGCTTGTAGGGCGCCATCCGCGCGATCGACCGGCCCTGAAGCCGGATATCGCCGCTGGTCAGGCTCTCGAAACCCGCCAGCATCATCAGAACGGTTGACTTGCCCGACCCCGAAGGGCCCAGCAGGGTCACGAACTCTCCGCGCGTCACCGAGAGATTGAATTCACGCACGACCAGCGTCTGCTGGTCATAACTCTTCTGGACCCGGTCAAATTCCAGGAACCCGTCATCACCGACTGCGGTCATTCGACACGCCTTCTTTTCGTTTTTCGTTCTTTTTGAGCCGGCGCCGTTCGCAGCACGCCCTTCCCGTTGGTGAAAGCACCTTAGACGCACGCTGAAACAAGTTGCAACGAAAATGTAACACCAGCCGTGGCACTGACACCGGCCCCTGCCCGGACACCGGTCACACGCCCGGCAGACGATCACCGCACCGGCCGTTCCGGGCGGCAAGAGGCTTTCGCCGGAGTCTCTGCCGCAGGCCCTGTCTGTCGAGGCTCCTGCAGCGGCAGGGCCGCGATTCCCCTTCCCCCGGATCGCAGGTCGTGCCAGTCTTCCACGCCATGAAGGACCAACCGACAGCGCTCAGCCCCGAAGACCTGCGCCGCCGCTGCGATCCGGCGATGCTGGGTTTCGAAACCACGGACGATCTCGAGCCTCTCGAGCATCTGATCGGCCAGACTCGTGCCATCGAGGCGATCCGGCTTTCCGCCGGCATGCGCCACCGGCGCTTCAATCTCTTCGTGCACGGCCCCGAAGGCACCGGCCGGCATTCGGCCGTTGCCCGGCTGCTGACCGAGGCGGCAGCCGAACGCCCGGTGCCCGATGACT
>SKWP01000423.1 GCA_007128865.1 Paracoccaceae bacterium | reverse complement strand
CCTTGTTCCAACGTTCCGACGCGCCCTCCCGTCGCCATTGTCGCTCGGACCAATGGCGCTCCCATGGCGACCGGGCGCGGCCCTTGCCGCCCCGGTTCGGATGGCGGAACAGGAACAGTTTCCTCGCCGGGAATTGCCCGGTTTCCTTTTTCAGCAGCCCGCTAGCGCCGGGGAATGCCCGAGTCGAGTCGTCGGTTGCCTGTCAGGGCAGCGGGCGGTCGATGCTGCCGGGAAGCTCGACCGCCGGCATCCGGGCCGGTGCGCGCACCTGCCCCAGCGCCCAGAGCGGCCCGGCAAAGGCGGCACGGAACAGCCGGCTGCGGTTCAGCGCACCCTTGAGCCGTTCCACCTGCATCACCTCGTCGATGCGGCGGTCGATGAAATCCCGGGTTGCCTGGCTGTCGGGGCTGGTATCGCCCAGCCAGTACAGCACCGTGGCCGAATAGACGCCCGCAAGCGTCGCGCGCTTGGTGTACCAGTTGATGTCGTCGGCGGTGTCGCCCAGCGCCGTCCAGATCGCGTCGGCGGTGTCCCAGATCAGCCGCGCGCCCTGCGGCGCGTGCGGCGGCAGCGCAAACAGCGCCGCGGCCCGGCGCAGGCATTCGCGGTCGGGCACCGCCTCGAGCCGGAAGCGCACCGCCGCCGCCACCCGGTCGCGAAACCGCAGGCCGGAAAGATCCTCGCGCGCGATCCGTGCCACCATCACCGCATCGCCGCGGCGGTGCAGGGCGGCGGCCATATCCACCCCGCCGCGCGGAAACAGCGCCCGCGCCACTGCCGGGTCGATGCCGGCATCGGCTGCCGCGGCGCGCAGGGTGGCATCGCTCCAGCCGTCAAAGGGCACATGCGCCAGGGCGGCATCGAGCAGCGCCTCGGCCGGGGAAGCGGTGGTGTCGGTAGCGCTTGCCGTCATTGCATTCTCCTTTCCGCAGCGGTGGACAAGTCCGCCGCGCTTTGCTATCGGGTGCCTTCCTGCACAAGATATAACTCTAGCTCGGAAAGGTGGTGACAACCACATGCAGGTAAGCGTTCGCGACAACAACGTCGACCAGGCGCTTCGCGCGCTCAAGAAGAAGCTCCAGCGCGAAGGCGTGTTCCGCGAGATGAAGCTGCGGCAGCATTTCGAAAAGCCTTCCGAAAAGAAGGCGCGGGAACGGGCCGAGGCGATCCGGCGGCAGCGCAAGCTGATCCGCAAGAAGCTTCAGCGCGAAGGCATGCTTTAAGGGCGTTGCCGTGATCACGGGGCAGGCCACAGGGCCTGCCGCGCAACGACCCCCGCGGCGAAGGCCCGGGGGTTTGTTCGTTCAGGGGTCGTGCTTCAGCTTCCCAGCCAGCGCGGCGGACGCAGCGCCAGCAGCCACAGACCGGCCAGCCCGAAGGATGCCACCGCATTCCAGGATGCCATCGACAGGCCCAGCATTTCCCAAGGCACCTCGTCGCAGCGCACCACCGGGGCGGCCATGATCCGCGCCATCAGCTCGTCGGTGCTCAGCGCGCCGATGTCGCCGCCGGCCGAACAGGCCGATGGCCCCTGCCACCAGCCCTGCTCGACCCCGGTATGGTAGATGCCGATGGCACCGCTTGCCGCCGCCCCGGCACTGCCGGCGATGACCCAGACCGCGCCGGGCAGCAGCAGCATGCCGCCGCCCGCCAGAACCGATGCCAGATGCGGCCAGCGCTGCCAGATGCACAGCGCGCAGGGCGCCATCCCGCCGAGGTACTGAAACCCCAGCGCCGCCAGCAGCAACACCGCCGAACCGGCCGCTGCCGAAAGGGCAATCCAGCGCGCCGTCACAGGTATCTCACCGCCGCAAATCCTCCGATCAGCAGGATCATGAACAGGGTGAACATAAGCCCGAGTCGGCGTTCGATGAAATCACGGATGGGTGCGCCGAAGCGCCACAGCAAGGCGGCAACGATGAAGAACCGCAGCCCGCGGGCGATCACGCTGGCGAGGATGAACACCGGCAGCGACAGTGCCGTGGCACCGGAAAGGATGGTGATCACCTTGTAGGGAAAGGGCGTGACCCCGGCGAAAAGCACCACCCAGGCGCCCCATTCGTTGTAGCGGGTGGCGAATTCGGCGAAATAGGCATCCTTGCCATAGAACTCCAGAACCGGGCGGCCGACGGTGTCGTAAAGCCCCCAGCCGATGGCATAGCCCGCCACCCCGCCCAGAACCGAGGCCAGCGTGGCCACCCCGGCAATCAGGAAGGCCCGGTGCGGGGCGGCGATGATCATCGGGATCATCAGCACGTCGGGCGGGATCGGAAAGACCGAGCTTTCGATGAAGGCAATGACAGCCAGCGCCGTCAGGGCATGGGGTGCGCGCGCAAGCGACAGCGTCCAGTCGTAAAGGCGTCGAAGCATGGAGCTTTCCTGAAAACTGCACCCATGCAGCACGCGCAGGCGCCAAGGTCAACCGTTCCGCTGCGCTGTGCGTTGACCTGCGCTTCGGGGCAGGCTAACGCTGGGTCCGGGCCCGAGTGGCGGAACGGTAGACGCAGGGGATTCAAAATCCTCCGCCCTAGCGGGTGTGCGAGTTCGAATCTCGCCTCGGGCACCATCATCCCGCTCGCCAGGACGCTGTCCGTTTCGCGGCCTGCTGCATCACACCATGTCGCGCCTGCCCCGGTCGGGCGCGTTCTGCAAGATCGGGCGCCCTGACGGGCGCACGGGGCAGGCCGTGCGGCCCGGTCAATCGCGGCGGCTGGCCGAAGGTTGCCATTGCATGAACAACGGCGTTCAGTTGCCGGACAGTGCCATATCCCAGAATCCGACTTCGAGCCGCGTGGCGGTTGCAAAGTGGCGAGAGAGCGTGGCGTGCCGGGGCAGGGCATCCCAGCCCGTGCCAAGGCGTCGGGCAAGCGCCTTGTCGATGAGTGCGCCGACGTTGTGGCAAATGGCCTGATACTCGGGCCCCGCATAAGTCGCGATCCATTCCGCATAGGGGCCATCGGTGCCCGCAAGCCGGTGGCCGATCTCGCCGTAGCCAAGCACGCAAGGCGCCAGGGCCGCGATCAGGTCAAGGAAATCGCCGGAATAGCCCGCCTCCAGCACATAGCGGGTGTAGGCAAGGTTCGCCGGGGCCTCGACGGTGGCCTCCAGCGTCGCAGCATCGATCCCGGCGCGGGCGCAGATGGCGACATGCAGGGGCATCTCGTGATGGGTCAGCCCATGGACCGTGGCCGCGGCCGCCTGCATCTCGGCGAGGTCATCCGCCTTGGCAGCGGCCAGCGCCCAGGCCCGGCCGAAATGGATCAGGAAGAGGTAATCCTGACGCAGGTAATGGAGGAACCGCTCACGTGGCAGGTCGCCCCGGCGCAGCCCCTCGACAAAGGCGTGATGGGTATAGGCGGCCCAGTCGGGTGCGGCGGCACGCCACAGGGCGAAAGCGCGGCCGTAGTCGGGGGCGTTGTCGGTCATGGCGTGATCTCCTGATCGGGGATGGCCAGCAGGGCGATCTCGCCCGGCCAGCGGGATTGCAGGGACTGTCCGGCGTTGTGGGCGCGCAGGCCGGTGCGGCAGGCCAGCACCACGCGCGCGCCGTGCGGTGGCGAAAGGCGGGCAATGGCCCCTGGCGGAATGTGGCGGGCGGCGGGGGCGAAAGGCTGCGCCTCGGCGCGCAGGTCGATGAGCAGGTCGCCGGGGGTGATCTGACCGCGGGCAATGAAGCGCAGCGGGCGCGTCGGTTCGGGCGCGCGGTCAAAGCGGAAGCCGCCCATGCGCCAGCCGGCGGCATCGAACGAAACCAGCCGGCCCAGCGGCGAGGGTGCGAGCCCCAGCAGCACCGAAAGCGCCATCTGCGCCTGAAGCGCACCGATGGTGCCCACCACGGGACCGGATACACCGGCGGTGGCGCAGGTGGCGGCGCTTGCGGGCAGGTCGGGGAACAGCGCACGCAGCGAGGGCGCCGCCCCGCAGCAGCCCGCCGAATAGCCCGCAAGCCCCAGCGCCGAGGCGGTGATCAGCGGCTTGCCGGCATCCATGCAGGCATCCGACAGCGTCAGGCCGACGGCAAATGTATCGGCGCAGTCGAGTACCACATCTGACGCGGCCACCAGACCCGGCGCATTGGCCGGGTCCAGCCATTCCACCCGTGGTATCACCGTCACCGCGGGGTCAAGCACGGCCAGCCGGCGTGCCGCGGCTTCGGCCTTGGGCGCGCCCAGATCGGCCATGGCATAGAGCGGCTGGCGGTGCAGGTTCGTTTCCTCCACCCGGTCGGGATCGACCAGCGTGATCCGTCCCACCCCGGCGCCTGCAAGGTATTGCAGCACCGGCACGCCCAGCCCGCCGGCGCCCACCACCAGCACCCGCGCCGCGGCCAGCCGGGCCTGCCCGCCGGGGCCGACCTGTGGCAGGGCGATCTGGCGCGCGTGCCTCATCCGCAGGCCTCCAGCCAGGCGCGCATCCGCGCCTCGGGGTCGGAGTTGAGGGTGATGTCGGTAACGGCGGCCACCAGATCGGCGCCGGCCGCCAGCGCCTGCGGCGCGCGCTCGACGGTGATGCCGCCGATGGCACAGAGCGGGACGTCGCCCACCCGGCGCTTCCACTCGGCCAGACGGTCAAGCCCCTGCGGCGCCCAGGGCATCTGTTTCAGGATCGTGGGCCAGACCGGGCCAAGGGCCACATAGTCCGGCGCCAGCGCCAGCGCGCGCTCCAGTTCGGCATCGTCATGGGTGGAGACGCCCAGCTTCAGCCCCGCGCGGCGGATGGCGGGCAGGTCGGCGGTGTCGAGGTCCTCCTGCCCCAGATGCAGCCATGCGGCGCCTTCATCGATGGCCAGCTGCCAGTGATCGTTGACCACCAGCGTTGCGCCATGGCGGCGGGCAAGCGCCAGTCCGGCGCGTATCTCGGCCCGCAGCCGGTCGGGCGCCCTTTCCTTGATGCGCAGCTGTACCAGCCGGACCCCCAGCGGCAGGGCCCGTTCCAGCCAGTCCACGCTGTCGAAGATCGGGTAGAAGCGGGGCAAGGTCACAGCCATGCCTTTCCCGGCAAGGGGGTAGAGGGTGCGGCCATCTCGCGCGGCGCCATCGGGTCGGCCATGTGGGCCAGCCTTCCCGCCTCGACGGCCAGCGCAAAGGCCCTTGCCATGGCCACCGGGTCACCCGCCTGCGCCACGGCGGTGTTCAGCAGCACCGCGTCGAAACCCATCTCCATCGCCTGCGCGGCATGGCTGGGCAGGCCGAGGCCGGCGTCGATGACCATCGGGATAGCGGGAAAGGCCGCGCGCAGGCAGCGCAGGCCATAAGGGTTGTTCAGGCCCAGGCCAGTGCCGATAGGCGCCCCCCAGGGCATCAGCACCCGGCAGCCCGCGTCCAGCAGGCGCGCGGCAAGTACCTGGTCTTCGGTGGTGTAGGCAAACACCTCGAAGCCTTCGGCCGCCAGCACCTCGGCGGCTTCCAAGAGGCCGAAGGGATCGGGTTGCAGCGTGTCTGCATGGCCGATCACCTCCAGCTTGATCCAGGGCGTGTCAAAGAGTTCCCGTGCCATGCGGGCGGTGGTGATCGCCTCGCCTGCGCTGTGGCAGCCGGCCGTGTTGGGCAGCACCCGCACGCCGAGGCCGCGGATGATCTCCCAGAAGGCCTGTCCCTGACCGGCCTCGCGGCGCAGCGACACGGTGGCGACCGAGGCGCCGGATGCGCGAAAGGCGGCCTCCAGCACCGCAGGCGAGGGGTATTGTGCGGTGCCCAGCATGAGCGGCGTGTCGAGCGTCGCGCCATAGAAGTCTCGTGCGGCGGTATCTGCCATCGCTCAGCCCCCCTGCATCGGCGCCAGCACTTCCAGCCGGTCGCCATCCTTCAACCCGGTGTCGGCGCGTGCGGCAGCCGGCAGGAACTCGCCATTCAGCGCCGTGGCCACGCGCGCCCCGCTCCAGCCGAGCTCTTCCAGCGCCGCGGCCACGGTGGCTGCGGCCAGCGTGCGGCGCTCGCCGTTGACTTCAATCCACATCCACGAGATCCCCCTTGATGCCTTGCGTGATCCAGTCGGCAGCCTGCCGCGCCAGCGCCGGCGCCATCAGATAGCCGTGGCGGAACAGGCCGTTGAGATGCACCACCCGGCCGCGTACCAGCACCCGAGGGACGTTGTCGGCAAACGCCGGGCGCAGGTCGGCGCCGGTCTCCAGAACCTCGGCTTCGCCAAACCGAGGGTCGAGGGCATAGGCCGCGCCCAGCAGTTCCATCAGCGAACGTGCCGTCATGCCGCGCCGGTCAGCGCTTTCGATCTGTGTGGCGCCCAGCATGTACTGCCCGTCCGGCCGCGGCACGATATAGAGCGGATGGCGCGGGTGAAGCAGCCGCAGCGGGCGGGTCAGGCGGATCTCCGGCGCCCGGAGCACCACCATTTCGCCCTGTACCGCCCGCAGGCCGGGCAGGCCGGCCCCGATGCCCCGGGCGTCGATCACCGGGCCGGGAATGTCCTCGGGGGTGGTCTCGGCGGTCTCTACCGGCACGTCGCGGGCGCCCAGTGCGGCGACCAGATCGGCCAGCGCGCGGCGCGGGTCGAGATGCGCCTCGCGTTCGAAGAACAGTGCCTGCCGAATGCCGGCCAGGTCGGGCTCCAGCGCCCGCAGGTCCGTCACCTGCCGGTGCCCCCCGGTCCGGCGGGCGAACCGCTCCAGCTCGCCCCGGTCGCGGGCCAGCGCCACCACCAGCGAGCCGCGGGCTATCACCTCGGTCACCGTCGCCCAGGCCGTTGCAGCCGCCCGGCCGTGGGCGACCACGGCCGGCTCGGCCATCGCGCCTTCGCAGAAGGGCGCGAGCATACCTCCGGCCCACCAGGAACAGCCATGCGGCCCCGGCCCCCCGTGCCGGTCGATCAGCCGCACCGACAGCCCCGCACGCGACAGCGTGAAGGCGGCCCACAGCCCCGCCACCCCGGCGCCAAGGACCGTGACATCAGCCACCGCGCCAGACCGCGTGGAAATGATGCACCGGCCCGTGACCCGCGCCAGAGCCCACGCCCAGATCGTCGGCCGCAGCGAGCGCGCCTTGCAGGTAACCATGCGCCTGCCGCACCGCCGGTTCCAGCGCCAGCCCCTGCGCCAGCCCCGCCGCAATGGCCGCCGACAATGTGCAACCCGTCCCGTGGGTGTTGTGCGTGGCCAGTCGCGGCGCAACCAGCCGCGAAACACCCTCGGCTGTAATCAGCAGATCGACGCAGGTGGCGCCGCCGGCGTGCCCGCCCTTCATCAGCACCGCAGCCGCGCCCAGGGCCCGCAGTGCCTGCCCCTGCTCGATCATGGCGGCTTCACCGCCGGCTGGCTGCATTCCCAGAAGATCGGCCGCCTCGGGCAGGTTCGGTGTGAGCAGCGATGCCCGGGGCAGAAGCTCACGACGCAGCGCTTCCAGCGCTTCGGCCGGCAGCAGCCGGTCGCCCGACTTGGCCACCATCACCGGGTCGAGCACCACGGGCACCCTGCGCCCGCGCAGCCCGTCGGCCACCGTCGCGATGGTTTCGGGACCGCCCAGCATTCCCAGCTTGACCGCCCGAACCGCCAGATCATCGAATACCGCCGCCATCTGCGCGGCGATCATGGCGGAACTGGCGGGTTCGACCATGGCGACGGTGCGGGTGTTCTGTGCCGTCAGCGCGGTCAGCACGCTGGCACCGTAGACGCCGAGGGCGGAAAACGTCTTGAGATCGGCCTGGATGCCGGCACCGCCGCCCGAATCCGAGCCGGCGACGGTAAGCGCGATCGGTATCATTTCGTCTCCCCTGCATTTGCTGCCGATGCAGGGGCAGGGTTTGTCCGGGGTCATCGCCCCCGACAGTCACCGTTCCCTCCGCCGGCATGACCCGGATCAGGTTCGATGGGTTGGCTTGCGGCCTCTCAGCCCCCTGGCGGGGCACCCCAACGGATGGGTCATGACCTAGCCCTGCCGGCGTCGGCAGGCAAGGGACATGGCGTGCGGTCAGGCAGATTCCGGACCAAACGAAGCGCGCGGCACTGGGGCGCAGGGCACTGCGCGCCAAGAGGATACTTGATCACCGGGGCGATTCACGAAAGAATCGCTGCATCCGGCGGCCTGCCTGCGCAAGGACCGGACCGGCAGGCGCGGATCCGGAGGCGCGACAGGCGTGCCTTTCCTGCGGGTTCCGGCCGGTTGACCAACGCTCTGACGAGGTGATCTGAGCCATGAATGATTCCCCCTTTCGTGCCGGTGCGCCCCGCCCGGCGGTCACAGAAGGCGTTTTCTCGCGCGAGGAGGTGGCGCTGGCCAACCGCAATGCGGGGGCGCTGCTGGAAACCCTGGGCAGCGAAATCACCCCAACCGGCACGCATTACCTGCTGATCCATTTCGATGTGCCCATGCTTGCGGCCGACAGCCATGTGCTGCATTTCACCGGCGCATTCGAGGCCCCGTTCGCAATTGGCCTGGACGAGATCATGGCCCTGCCACGGGTTACCCGACCGGTGACGCTGGAATGCGCCGGCAACGGCCGTGCGGGCATGTCGCCGCGGTGTTTTTCGATGCCCTGGATGTACGAGGCCGTCGGCACCTCGGAGTGGACCGGTACACCGCTGGCGCCGCTGATCGAACGGGCAGGGCCCGCCGCCGGGGTCAAGGACTTTGCGTTCTTCGGCGCCGACTACGGCTTTGACAGGGGCGTTCCCCATCATTACGGCCGCAGCCTG